>JANMXB010000448.1:0-20024 GCA_031380765.1 Pseudomonadota bacterium
GGGCGGCGGCCGGGGAATGCGAATCGTGACGAGAGCCGAAGACCTCGAACGCCTGCTGGGCGAAGCGATGGGCGAGGCGGCGGTGGCCTTCGGCGATCCGGCCATCTATGTCGAACGCTATCTCACCAACGTGCGCCACATCGAGATCCAGGTGCTGGGAGACGGCGAGCATGTGGTTCACCTCGGCGAGCGCGATTGCTCGACCCAGAGGCGCAATCAAAAACTGGTGGAAGAAGCCCCCTCGCCCGCACTGGAGACGGCGCTGCGCCGCCGCATCGGCGAATCTGCCGTTGCGCTGTGCCGCCGGGTCGGCTACAAGAGCGCAGGCACCGTCGAATACATTCTCGACCAGGATTCAGGCCGGTTCTATTTCATGGAAATGAACACCCGCATCCAGGTCGAGCATCCGGTCACCGAAATGGTCACCGGTGTGGATCTGGTCAAATGGCAGCTGCGGATCGCGGCGGGCGAGCGGCTTTCCCTGCGCCAGGACGATATCCGGGTCCGCGGTCACGCCCTGGAATGCAGGATCAATGCCGAAGACCACGAGCACGGCTTCGCCCCGTGCCCGGGTCGGGTCTCGACCTACGCCGCACCCGGCGGACCCGGCGTGCGGGTCGACAGTCATCTGGAAAGCGGCTATGACGTGCCGCCGTTTTACGATTCGCTGCTGGCCAAGGTCATCTGCTGGGGCGAAAACCGCGCTGAAGCGATCGCGCGCATGCAGCGCGCGCTCGGCGAAATGCGCGTGGAAGGGATAAAAACGACCATTGCCTTTCATCGCCAGCTTCTCGCGCACGAGGACTTTCGCGCCGGGCGCATCAATACCCGGTTCGTGCACGACGTGCTGGGCTACTGAGCCTCGCGGAGAGGAGATGCGCGAAAATCTCAAGCCGGTCCTGCTCAACGTCTTCTCGCTCGCCGTGTTCGTGGCGTGCTGGCAGGTCGCGTCGGTGATCGTGGGCTCGCCGTTCTTTCCCGCGCCGTTCGAAATCGTCAGGGCCTTCCTGCGTCTGGCCGCATCCGGCGACACACAGGGGACTTCGCTGTGGGCCCATTCCTGGGCGAGCCTGTATCGCGTCCTGGTGGGGTTTGCCGCCGGGGTGCTGCTCGGCGTGCCGCTCGGCCTCCTGATGGGGCTCTACAAGCAGGTCTATGCGGCCACCCGATCGGTGGTCGAACCGTTTCGCTTCATCCCGCCCATCGCCTGGATTCCGCTCGCGATCATCTTCTTCTCCGGCCTGCCGAGGTTTGCGTTCCTGATTTTCCTCGGCGCCTTCTTCCCGGTGTTCACCTCGACCCTGGTCGGCGTGCAGCGGGTCGAGCTGGTGCATCGCAAGGTGGCGATGGTCTACGGCGCCTCGCGCCTGTACGTGCTGACCCACATAGTGGTGCCGACGGTGCTGCCCGACATCCTGGCCGGCATGCGCATCGCGATGGGCGCGGCCTGGCTCACCATCGTCGCCGCAGAGCTGGCCGGGGGCACCAACGAGGGGCTCGGCCGCATGATGCTCAACTACTCCGAGCTGCTGAAGATTCCCGAGATCATCGTGGGGATGGTGCTGATCGGCCTGATCGGCTTCATCCTCAACGAGATCCTGCTGCTGGTGGAGAAGGTGCTGTTCAAGTGGCGCTGGCAGGTGACCCTGTGAACGCCGCAGCCGCGGCTGCCCGCGCGCGCCCCAAGGTCGAAGTCGATGTCTCGCATCGCTATGGGGCGCTCAGGGTGCACGAGGCCCTGCGCTTCGATGTGCGGGAAAACGAGTTCCTCTGCATCGCGGGCCCGAGCGGCTGCGGCAAGACCACGCTGCTCGACATCCTGTGCGGATTGCTCGCCCCGAGCGAAGGCCAGGTGCTGATCGACGGCGAGCGCGCCGACCCCAAGCGGCACAGCATCTCCTTCGTTTTCCAGGAGCCCTCGACCTTGCCCTGGCTCACCGTGTGGGACAACATTGCCACGGGTTTGCGCATCAAGAAGCGTCCGGCCGCGGAAGTCAGGGCTACCGTGACCGAGATCATCCAGACCGTCAACCTTACCGGTTTCGAGCACTACTATCCGCACCAGATCTCCGGCGGCATGAAACAGCGCGTGGCCATCGCACGCGCCTTCGCCACCCAGGCCGACCTGGTGCTCATGGACGAGCCCTTCGTCAGCCTGGATCAGCCGACGCGCGAGCGCATGCAGCAGGAAGTCCTCGACACGTGGCAGCACCACAAGCGGACGATCATTTTCGTGACCCACAATCTCGAGGAGGCGGTATTCCTCGGCGATCGCGTGATCATCCTGTCCTCCAAGCCCGCGAGCATCGTCGCCGACATTGCGATCGGCCTGCCCCGGCCGCGGGATCCGCTTTCGACCGAGTTCACGGCATTGCGCGCCCGTTGCGTGCGCCTGTTGCAGGAAGTACACGCGCAAGGCAACGGCGCGGCGAGCGCGCCCGACCCGATGCGAAACGCAGTTCAATCCACGAAGGGAGGATGACATGCAAAATACAAGAGTGTCTCTGGCGGTCATGATGCGTGCGGCCGCTGCGTCTCTGGCGCTGACGGTCTTTGGCCTGGCGCACGCCCAGCAACCCGCGCCGGCGGTGGTGCGGCTTGCCGACCAGCCGGCGGCCGAGGTCGACTACGCCGCGGTCTGGGTGGCCGAAATGCTCGGCTACTTCGACCAGGAGGGCATCAAGATCGACCGGCGCACCTATCCTAACGGCCCGGCGGCCCTGCTCGATTTTCCGAGCGGCAACATCGACGCCGTGATGGCCGGGCTTTCGCCGATCATGCAGTTCGCCGCCGGCGGCGGGCAGTTCGTGATGGTCGCCTCGGTGACCAAGGGCAATGCCGCGCTGGTGGGCAAAAAGCAGTTCAAGTCCTACGCCGACCTGAACGGCCGCAAGGTCGGCACCCCGGGCCTGGGCACCGTGCACGATGCGATGCTGTTCTATATCGAGAAGACGCAGGGCCTCAAGTTCCAGCGGGTGCCGGGCAAGATCACGGATATCGCGGTGATGCTCGATCGGGGCGAAGTCGATGCATTCATCGGCTGGGAACCCGCGTCCGCGGCGGCGATCGCCAAATCGAAGGACGCGCACTACGTCGCGCAGTGGCCGCCGCTTGCAAACGCCGAAAGCCTGCAACTGGTGTTCCAGCCGAAGATCGCGAAAGACAATCCCGATCTCATCGTGCGGTTCCTTCGGGCGATGGTGCGCGGGATGGCCTACATCAAGGCCAACAGCAAGGAAAACGTGGCCGATATCCTGGCGAAAAAGATGAACGACCCAAGCTCCAAGCCCATCGCGGTGATGGCGCTCGGCTCGGTCAACGTCACCGATCCGCGTCTCGACATGCCCTCCACCCGGATCATCCTGCAGACGATTTCCGAGCAGGGGAAAATCCCCAAGGAACTGGTCGCCAACGTCGATGCCTGGCTTGGCAAGTATCTCGACTACTCGTTCCTCCAGAAAGCGGAGCAGTCGGCAAAGAAGTAGCCTGGCGGCGAAGCGCGGATGACTCCCGGGATCTCGCGCGTGGAAGCCTTCGTCTTCCGCGCGCCGGTCGAGACACCCGTGCAGACGTCCTTCGGGATCATGCGCAACCGGCCGGCGGTCTTCGTGCGGGTCACGGATACCGACGGCGTGCAGGGCTGGGGCGAGATCTGGTGCAACTTTCCCACGGTGGGCGCCGAGCATCGCGCGCGGCTGGTCGACTCCGTGTTCGCGCCGCTTGTGCAGGGCAAGGCCTGGGTGTCTCCCGAGAGGGCGTTTCTCGACCTGACTGCGCAGACCGAAGTGCTGGCAATCCAGGCGGCGGAACCGGGGCCCGTGGCCCAGTGCATCGCCGGCATCGACATCGCACTGTGGGACCTGCATGCGCGGCGGCTGAAGCAGCCTTTGTGGAAGCTCCTTGGCGGAAAATCGCCCACGATCCCGGTCTATGCAAGCGGCCTCAATCCGACCGCGCCCGGGAAACTCGCGGCGCAAAAATTGGCTGAGGGCTATCGCGCATTCAAGCTCAAGGTGGGTTTCGGCTTGGAGCGCGACGTCGCCAACCTCAAAGCCTTGCGCGGTGTCATCGGCGCTCTGCCGCTCATGGTCGATGCCAACCAGGCCTGGGACCTGGAGACCGCAATCGAGAGGGCGGCGGCCTTCCAGGACTTCGGTCTTGCCTGGCTTGAAGAGCCCTTGCGGGCCGACCGGCCGTGGAGCGAATGGCAGCAATTAGCCTCGAAACCCGCTCCGGGACTGGCCGCTGGTGAAAATTTGGCAGCATTCCCTGCTTTCGAGAGGGCGCTCGAATCCCATGCGCTGGCGGTGGTCCAGCCCGACATCGCCAAGTGGGGCGGCTTCTCGGGCTGCCTGCCGGTGGCGAAGAAGATCCTCGGCCACGGGATGCGGTTCTGCCCGCACTATCTCGGCGGCGGCATCGGACTCGTGGCCTCGGCGCACCTGCTGGCCGCGGCCGGCGGCGACGGGATGCTCGAGGTCGATGCCAACCCGAACCCGCTTCGCACGCTCGCGTGCTGGCCGCTCGAGCAGGTCGTCGACGGTGCAGCCACGCTCAGCGACGAACCTGGCCTGGGCGTTTCGCCCGACCTGAACGCGCTGCGCCAATACACAGTCGCCCATTGAGTTGAAGGGAAAATGGATCGCAAACCCAACATCATCCTGATCATGACCGACCAGCAGCGCGCCGACACGATAGGCGCGCTCGGGTCTCCGTGGATGCATACGCCGAACCTCGACCGCATGGTGCGCGAAGGCGCGGCCTACACGAATTGCTTCGTCACCTCACCGGTATGCGTGGGCTCGCGGGCGAGCCTGTTCACGGGCCTGTACCCGCACGGCGCCGGCGTGTTCTCGAATTTCCAGCCCTGGGAGCCGAGCTGGGTGCGCTGGCTCGCGGATGCGGGCTACCACTGCGCGAGCATCGGCAAGATGCATATCAATCCCTACGATTCGCTCGGAGGCTTTCACCAGCGCTTCGTGGTCGAGAATAAGGATCGCCCGCTGTTCCTTGAAGAGCGCGACCGCGCGTTCTACGACGAATGGGACAAGGCGCTCCATGCGCGAAAGCTCGTCAAGCCGAACCGCTATTCCCGCCATACGGCCGATCCAGAGGGCTACCGCGATGCGCTGGGCGCCTTTGCCTGGGACCTGGACGAGGACATGCACCCGGACATGTTTATCGGCGACCACGCGGTGTGGTGGCTGGAGGAAAGAAAATCCACGGATCCTCTCTTCCTGCAGATCGGTTTTCCCGGACCGCATCCGCCATACGATCCTGTAGCGCGCCATCTCGGGCGCTATGCCGCGGCCGACATTCCGCTGCCCGTCGTGACACAGACGGAGCTCGAAAATCAGCCGCGTTCCCAAGGTCTACTGCGGCAGAACATGATCCGCAACAACTACGACTCCGTGGCCTGGAAGGATCGCCCGTCGAACGAGGCTCTGCTGCGCCTGCGCCGCCACTACGCAGCCAATGTATCGATGATCGACGAGAAGGTCGGCCGGATCATCGAAACCCTCGGCCGCAAGGGCCTGCTCGAGGACGCCATCGTGATCTTCACGTCCGACCATGCAGACGCGCTCGGCGATCACGGCCATATCCAGAAGTGGACCATGTACGACTGCGTGGAGCGGGTGCCCCTGGTGTTCTGGTCGCCCGGGCACATTGCGGCGCGGGCGCCGGACGACGCACTCGTCCAGCTCATGGACATCGCCCCCACGGTGCTCGAAGCGGCGGGCGTGAACATTCCGTCCAACTGGGAAGCGCAATCACTGCTGCCGGGGGTGACGCAAGGGGCGCCGGTAGGCCGCGAGGTGGTCTATGCCGAGCTTGCCCGCGACCACATCCAGACCGGCGCGGAATACATCGTCATGCGGCGGGACCGCGACTGGAAACTCGTCTACTACCTGAATGAGCCCGACGGGGAGTTATTCGACTTGCGCAACGACCCGGGCGAAGTCCGCAACCTGTGGAATTCTGCCGACCATGGCGAGCTCAGACGGCGCCTCACCGGCGAACTGCTCGAGTGGTCGATGCAGGGCACCCTGCGCTCGCGCATGCCCGCGCAGAGGAAGCCCCAGCAGCCGATGCTGATCTGAAGGAGGGTCGGATGAAGTTTATTGAACTTGCCTTGGGCGCCTTTGCTCTGGGCGCGCTCGCCGCGCAAGCGCCTGCGGCAGACGAGTACCCGACCAAGCCGATCAGCATCGTCGTGCCCTACCCGGCGGGCGGGGTGGTTGACATCGTCGGCCGCCTGATCGCGGACAAGCTCGGAAATTCACTCGGCAAGCGGGTCATCGTCGAAAACAAGCCCGGCGCCGGCGGGACGATAGGCGCCGCCGCGGTCGCGCGTGCCGCGCCTGACGGTTACACGCTCCTGCTCGCGGGCGCCGCCACGCACGTGTTCGCGCCGCTGCTGTACAAGTCGGTCCCCTATGACCCGGTCAAGCATTTCGCGCCGATCAGCCAGCTCACCGCCGGGCCGCTCGTGCTGGTGGTCAACGCAGGGCTGCCGGCGCAGAACATGACCGAGTTTCTTGCGTACCTTCGCGCCAACGGCGACCGGGTGAACTACTCGAGCAACGGCAAGGGAACGTTTCCCCACCTCGCAGTCGAATTGCTCAGGCAAGCCGCGGGAGTCAATCCCACGCACGTGCCATACAACGGCGGCCCGGCCGCAATTCTCGCGCTCGCTTCGGGCGACGTCGCTTTCTCGGTCAACCACATCCCCAACGTCCTCGCGCAGGTCAAGGCGGGCAAGATTCGGCCGTTGGCGACCACGGGCCCGACGCGCTCGGCGGCCTTTTCCGATCTGCCCACGTTCGACCAGGCCGGCTTCAAGGGGTTCGAAACCAGCGCGTGGTTCGGCCTGTTTGCGCCGCCTGGGACGCCGCAGCTCATCGTCGAGCGCGTCTCTCGCGACTCGGCGGAAGCCCTGAAGGCGAAAGACCTTCGCGACAAGCTCGCAACTCAGGGCGACGAGCCGGTCGGCAGCACGCCTGCGGCGTTCGCGGCTTACATCCAGAGCGAGATCGCGAAGTGGACTGCTGTGGTGCGCAGCGCAGGGATCACACCCGAATGAACCTCAAAGAGGCAACGTCATGACCGGACTTCGTTTCGCCTGCGCGTCGGTCCTGCTAGCGGTTGCTGCTGCCGCCCACGCCCAGCCCTTTCCCTCCAAGCCGATCAGGATCATCGCGCCCTACCCGCCCGGCGGCGTGGTCGACGTGATCGCGCGCTCCGTGGGCGAGCGCATGGCGCAGACCACCGGCCAGCCGAATATCGTCGAAAATCGTGTCGGCGCGGCGGGCTCGATCGGCACGGAAGCCGTCGCGCGCGCAGCGCCCGACGGCTACACGCTGGTGGTGGCGAGCCCGTCGCATACCGTAAACATCAGCCTGTATTCGAAGCTGACCTGGCATCCGCTCACGAGTTTTGCGCCGATTGCGATGGTCGGCGTGATTCCCAACGTGATCCTCGTTCATCCTTCGGTGCCGGCTAAAACGCTTGCCGAGTTCGTCGCTTACGCCAAAGCGCGTCCCGACCAGCTCAACTACGCCTCGGCCGGCGCCGGGTCGTCCGTCCACCTTGCCGCGGAGCTGCTCGAGCAGATGGCACAGATCAAGCTCGTGCACATTGCCTACAAAGGCCAGCCCGAAGCGGTCACCGCGCTGATCACCGGCGAGGTGGCGATGATGCCGCTCACGATGGCGCTGGCGAAGGCACGCATCCAGGCGGGCCAGGCACGGCCGCTCGCGGTGACTACGCCCAGGCGTTCCTCCGCGCTGCCCGACCTGCCGACCGTCGCGGAGAGCGGCTACCCGGGCTACGAGGTCAGCACCTGGTTCGGCTATCTGGCGCCGGCCGGAACGCCGCCCGACGTGGTGGCCCGCCTGAATGCCGAAATCAATTCGGCGCTCAAGCATCCGGAAGTGCAGAAAAGGCTCGTCGCGCTGGGTGCCGAGCTCGACCCCGGCACACCGCAGGACTTCGCGAAATTCCTCGCAGCGGACATGACGCGCTGGGCACGGGTGATCAAGCAGGCCGGCATCAAGGCCGACTGATCGCCATGGCAAAACCCTTCCTCATCGCGCAGGTCAGCGACCTGCACATCAAGGCGGCCGGGAAGCTCTCGTACCGCATCGTCGACACGGCCGCAATGTTGCGCGCCTGCATCGCGCACATGCTCGCGCAGCCCCAGCGTCCCGATGCAGTAGTGTTCACCGGGGATCTCGTCGACTTCGGCCGGCCGGAAGAATATGCGATGTTGCGCGACCTGATTGCGCCGCTCAAGATGCCGGTGTACCTGATTCCCGGCAATCACGACGAACGCGGAGAAATGCGCCGCGCGTTTTCCGATCATGCGTACCTTCGCCAGTCCGCAGAGTTCATCAACTACGCAATCGAAGACCACCCGGTCAGGATCGTTGCCCTGGACACAACCGTACCCGGCAAATCGGGCGGCCTGGTCTGCGCGGAACGGCTCGCCTGGCTCGATGCGAAACTCGCCGAACAGCCGGGGAAAGCAACGGTGGTCCTGATGCACCATCCGCCCTTCCATACCTTCATCGGCCACATGGATGCGCTGGGACTCGAGGGGACGGCGGAGCTCGCTGCCGTGATCGTCAGGCATCCGCAGGTAGAGCGCCTTTTGTGCGGTCACCTGCATCGCCCGATCCAGGCGCGATTCGCCGGCACGCTTGCATGCACCGTGCCCAGCCCCGCGCATCAAGTTGCGCTCGATCTGGCGGAGGATGCCGCGTCGCGATTCATGATGGAACCGCCCGCCTATGGCCTGCACGCCTTCACCCCCGGGACCGGGATCATCAGCCATACGGTGTTTGTCGGTGACTTCGCCGGGCCTTATCCGTTTTACAAGGACGGCGGGCTCATCGACTGAATCCTGGGTGCTGGCGCACCCGGGCACCCATGATATTCTGCCCGCTTTACACAGGAGAGTGACATGGACATCGCAGGGTTTGAATCCGGGCTCAGGTCCGACGGCTTTCAGCAGATCGAAACCAAGGCGGTTGCGGCCGGTACCCGCAATGCGGAGCATGCGCATCCGTTCGAAGTGCGCGCGCTGGTGCTCGATGGGCGCATCTCGCTGACGGTCGCGGGCGTGTCGAGCACCTACGAGAAGGGCCAGGTGTTCACGATGGCCGCCAATTGCGCGCATGCCGAACAGATCGGCCCTGACGGGGTGAGCTATGTCGTCGGCCGCCGGCCCGCAACGACGGGCTGACTGCGCCGGAATTCCCCGTACTCCCGTACTTTCCGCCGGCCAACGGCTGGACGGGAAGCGGTCCCGTGCAGGGGACCGGCATTTCGCGTTTCATCACTCCCGGTTTCCAGCCTCAGAGAAAGGTTTCGAATGTCGAACGACCCCTGCTCCTTTTCCGCAACCGAACTCCTCTCGCTTTACCGCGCGAAGCGCCTCTCCCCGGTCGAAGCCATGCAGGCGGTGCTCAGGCGCGTCGAAGCGCTCAATCCGATCCTGAATGCCTTCTGCCACCTCGATGCGGATTTCGCCCTGGCAAGCGCGAGGGAGTCCGAAGCGCGCTGGATGAGAGGCGAGCCCAAAGGCCTCGTCGACGGCGTGCCGGCTTCGATCAAGGACCTGCTCTACACCAAGGGCTGGCCCACGCTGCGCGGCTCGAAAACGATCGACCGCAATGGTCCGTGGAACGATGATGCTCCCGCGGTCGCGCGCCTGCGCGAGCATGGCGCGGTCATCTTCGGCAAAACCACCACGCCGGAGTTCGGCTGGAAAGGCGTTTGCGACAATCCGCTGACGGGCATTACGCGCAACCCGTGGAACCCTGCAAAGACCCCTGGCGGATCCTCGGGCGGAAGCGCGGCCGCGGTCGCTGCCGGCATGGGCCCGCTCACTGTCGGCACCGATGGCGGGGGCTCGATCCGCATCCCTTGCGCCTTCACGGGACTGTTCGGCATCAAGCCCACGTTTGGCCGCGTGCCGGCGTGGCCGCTCTCGCCGTTTGCCACGGTCGCGCACGTCGGACCGATGACGCGCACGGTGGCGGACTCCGCGCTGATGATGAACGTGATTTCGTTGCCGGATGCGCGCGACTGGCACCAGCTGCCGCCCGACGCACGCGACTACCGGATCGGCCTGGAGGACGGCGTGAAGGGATTACGCATCGCCTACAGCGCCGATCTCGGCTACGCGAACGTGGACCCGGAAATCGCCGCGATCGTGAAGAAAGCGGCGATGCGCTTTGCCGAACTCGGCGCGATCGTCGAGGAGAAAGATCCCGGCTTCGAAAACGCCGGGGAGATTTTCGCGAAGCACTGGTTTGCGGGCGCGGCGTTCCTGCTGTCGACGATCCCGAAAGACAAGCACGCCCTCATCGATCCGGGACTGGTCGAGACCGCGCGGCAGGGTGCCGCATTCAGTGCGATGGAGCTTCTGCAGGCGGCGCAAAGGCGCGGCGAGCTCGGCGTGCACATGCAGCTCTTCCACCAGCGCTACGACCTGCTGCTCACGCCAACGCTGCCGCTGGCCGCGTTCGAGGCCGGCCGCGAAGTCGCCGATCTCCTCAAGGAAAAGCGCTGGACCGACTGGTCGCCTTTCTCCTACCCTTTCAACCTTACCCAGCAGCCCGCGGCTTCGATTCCCTGCGGCCTGACCAAGGACGGATTGCCTGTGGGCCTGCACATCGTCGGCGCGCGCTATGCCGATGCCCTGGTCCTGCGCGCGGCCCGTGCGTTCGAGTCGCTCATGC
The DNA here is from genome assembly GCA_031380765.1 of Pseudomonadota bacterium. Taxonomy (GTDB): domain Bacteria; phylum Pseudomonadota; class Gammaproteobacteria; order Burkholderiales; family SG8-39; genus SZAS-79. The sequence goes on from JANMXB010000448.1 coordinate 10,749, forward strand.
CGATCCCCTCCCCCGATCTGTCCGGGCTCAAAAAGTAAATCCTCATGGCCCGTCCCAAAGTCGTGCTCACCAACCCGACGGTCCCGATCGGCGAGAACATCATCAAGGCGATCGCCGATCTCGTCGTCGCGCCCGACATCAAACCCGACACACTGCGCTCGATGGCGGCCGATTGTGACGTCCTGATCGTGCGGACCAAGCTGCCCGACGACATCTTCGAGCGCCCCCACCGCCTCAAAGGCGTCGTGCGCCACGGCGCCGGCATCGACATGATCCCGATGGCGTCGGCAACCAGGCTCGGCATCCCGGTGGCCAACGTGCCCGGCGCGAATGCGCAGACCGTTGCCGAGCATGTGGTCACGACCATGCTGATGCTCTCGCGCGCCACGCACCGCATGGATGCGCTGGTGCGCACCAAAGGCTGGGATCACGCGCGCGTGCTCTCCGACGATGGCGTGGAGCTTTCCGGCAAGACCGTCGGCATTGTCGGGGTCGGCGCGATCGGGCAGATCGTCGCGCGCATCTGCCGGGACGGTTTCGGCATGCAAATCACCGGGTTCCAGCGCAACCTCGGCAAGCTTCCCAATGGGGTCAACGCAACGACGCTCGACAAGCTGTTCGCGGAAAGCGATTTCATCGTCCTCGCGTGCCCGCTCACGCCCGAAACCAAAGGTCTCGCCAGCAGCGCGCGCATCGCAAGCATGCGCAGGCACGCGGTGCTGGTGAACGTCTCGCGCGGGCCGGTCGTGGACGAGCCGGCGATCACCGAGGCGCTGCTGCACCGCCGGATCCGTGGCGCGGCGCTGGATGTCTTCGACAAGCAGCCCCTCGAAACCGGCCACCCGCTGATGGCGCTCGACAACGTCGTTCTCACGCCGCACCAGGCCGGCCTTACGGTCGAGGCAGTCGAACGCATGAGTGAAGGCGCCGCGCGGGAAACCGTGCGCCTCCTGAAAGGCGAGAAGCCGCTCAACCTGGTGAATCCGGAAGTATGGGACCGGCGCGCCAATCGCTAGGGATGGGACGCGTGCTCACTGCACCCGTCCCGCACAGCGTCGTCGCCTTCAATGCGTCGAGGCATTCGGAAAACAAGATGCACGACGATACCGTGGCGAAGAAGTACGGCTTCGCCGGTGGCCTCGTCGCGGGCGTCGAGGTTTTCGCCTACATGAGCCACGTGCCGCTCGCGACATGGGGCCGCGCGTTTGTCGAGCGCGGCCGCATGGAAGGGCGCTTTCTCAAGCCGGTCTACGACGGCGACACGGCTTGCGTGGCTGTCACCGAAGCGAACGGCGGACTGAACCTGCGGATTGAGAGACGCGGCATGCTCTGCGGCACCGGGCATGCGACGCTGCCTGACTCGGCGCCGGCGATAAAGATCGACGACTATCGCGAGGCCACCCCTCCGCCCGACGATGAGCGGCGCGCGATCGAGGCCGATTCCTACCCGGTCGGCGCCTGGCTCGGCATCCGTCCCAATACGGTCACCAGGGAAATCCACGCCCGGTACCTGCACGACATCCGCGAGGAAGATTCGATTCATGCGCGCGAAGGAATCATCCATCCCGGCATCCTGCTTCGCTGTGCCAACTGGGCGCTGATGCAGAACGTCAGGCTGGGTCCCTGGATCCATGTCGGCAGCACATTGCAGCAGATTGCGCCGGGCGCGGTCGGCGATGCGCTGACCGTCCGCGCGAAGGTGACCGGCAATTCGGATCGCAAAGGCCACAAATTCGTCGACCTCGACGCACTTGTCGTCGCAAACGGCACAAAGCCGCTGGCGCGCATCCTGCACACCGCGATCTACTCACCCCGCGAGGCGACAAAATGAGCCCCTTCGAGAATTTGTTCGATCCCGACCATGACGCCGCGATCGTGACCGGCGCGGGCAACGGCATCGGTCGCGCTATTGCGCTCGGACTGGTTGCGCACGGCGTGCGCACTGTATTCGCGGATATCAAAACCGAGACCGTCGAAGCCGCGGTCCAGTCTGCCTCGGCTCCGGCGCTTGCATTCGCTTGGACGGGCGACCTCGCGCACAAGCCCGAATGCGCTCGCCTGCTGGCCGACGCGCGCAGGCAATTCGGGCTGATCACGCTGCTCGTGCACAGCGCCTCGCCGCCGCGGCACGAGCGCGATCACGTGCTTGCCGTCACCGACGAAACCTGGGAGCGCATGCGCTCGGTCAATCTCGACGCGGGTTTCGGGCTCGGGCGCGAGGTTTCCAGGGCGTTGATCGCGGCCAAGTCGCCGGGGAGCCTGCTTTACCTGACTTCGCTGCACGCCGAAACCCCGCGCAACCTGCCCCACTACAGCACGAGCAAGGCGGCCATGGCGATGCTGGTAAAAGAGCTCGCCAAAGGCCTCGGCCGCTATTCGATCCGCGTGAACGCGCTGGTGCCCGGCGCGATCGCCGCCGGCGGCTTCGTGGCCGATCCCGCGCTGGCGCGCCATATCCCGCTCGGGCGCCTGGGACGCGCGGACGACCTCGCGCCGATGGCGCTCGCGGTGCTCTCGGACCGCATCTCGGGCTACGTCACCGGCGCAAGCATCGTGGTTGACGGGGGCCTGGCGCTGACCAACTGGTTCGATCCGCCGGCGTTCTAGACCGGGGCGAAAATGTACCGGTACCGGTATACGGATTTGGCAGGATGATGGCTCCGGCAGCCGATCCGCAAAAGTAAATCCGGGAGATTCAACTTCTTCGACAGGCGGCCAGCAGCGCCGCGCGCGTCGCGGCGTATTCCGCATCGAGAAGGGCAACGGCCGCTCCTGCCACGCCCAGGTCGCGTCCCTTCGCGGCGACCTCGATGCGCTCGAGGACGCGGGCGAAGCGCACGGCGCCGAGATTGCCCGCAGCGCCCCTGAGCGCGTGCGCCGCCTCGGCAAGGTCGACGGCCTCGGCCGACTCCGAGTGGCGACGGATCCGGGCGATCCGCTCGCCGGTTCCCGCGACGAAAAGATCAACGAACTGCGCCAGCAGCGCGCCGCGGCCCTGGTCGAGCGCAACCAACTCTGCGACCTGTGCCAGATCGAGCACGGGGATCGTGTCGTCAATCATTCGGAAGGATGGGGTTCGGCAGGGGAAACGGCTTATTCTATCTGCATGACCAAACCAACGGCGACGGTCTTCGGCCCGCGGCTGATTGTCACTCGAGCGGAGCGCGAGCGCACCCGCTCCGAGCGGGTCCAGTACGCGTACAGCGAAACCCGCCTCGCGATGTTTCTGGTCGCCCCGGTCGTGGCGGTCATCTGGCTGTTCCTGCGCGACGAGGTGGACCATGCGCGCATTGCCCAATGGTGCGCGGTCCTCGCTGCTTCCTATGGCGCGCGCCTCGCGATCGGCATCCTTCATGCGCGCAGCGGGCCTTCGGCCGACCGGCGCATCGAGCGCCGGTGGACGCGGCTGTTCCACGCGAGCGTCGCCCTGTCGGGCCTTGCGTGGAGCATGCTGGTCTGGGACGTCCTTCAGGACGCCGACCCGGCGTTGCGCCTGTCGGGCGTCGCGGTGCTCATTGCGGTGGCCGCGGCGGCCTTGCGCGGCCTCTCGACGCTGCCGCTTGCCTACGCCCTGTTTGCCGGCGGCATGCTCCTCCCGGTGGCGATCCCGGCCTTCGCTTCCGGCCAAGCCGCCAGCGTGATGCTCGGCGCCACATTGCTTTTGTTCCTGGCGGCCATGACCGCCATGGTCGAGAGCACCACGCTCGAATTCATCCGGCGCGCCGTGCTGCAGGCCGACTTGGCCGAATTACTCGTGCGCCACGGGCAGGCGAAGGAAGCGGCCGAATCGGCCAACCGCGCCAAGAGCGATTTCCTCGCCAACATGAGCCACGAAATCCGCACGCCGATGAACGCGATCCTCGGCATGACCCACCTCGCGCAGCAGGCGCAACCCGACGCGGCGACGGGCGAGTACCTGGCGAGAATCGGCGTGGCGGCGAATTCCCTGCTGCGCATCATCAACGACATCCTCGACCTGTCGAAGATCGAAGCCGGCAAGCTCGCGATCGAGCCCGTGGACTTCCACCTCGATGCGCTCCTCGAGGACGTCCTGTCGATCACCGGCGTAAGCGCGCGGCAAAAGGGCGTCGAGTTCAGCCTGTCGGTCGCGGCGGATGTTCCACGCACCCTGCGGGCCGACGCGGATCGCATCGGGCAGGTGCTCGCGAACCTTTGCGCCAATGCGGTGAAATTCACCGACCGGGGCGTGGTGAAGGTTTCGGTGCGGCTCGGCTCCGCGGGCAGGGAAAGCGTGGCGATCGTCTTCGCCGTCGAGGACACGGGGATAGGCATGACTGCGGCGCAGGTCGCGGAGCTGTTCCAGCCCTTTACGCAGGTCGACTCTTCAAGCACGCGGCGGCGTACCGGCACGGGCCTTGGCCTGTCGATCTCGATGCGCCTGGCCCGCGCCATGGGTGGAACGATCGACGTTCGCAGCGAACCCGGACGGGGAAGTGTCTTCGAATTTACGATTCCTTGTGTGCTTGTCGAGGCCAAACGCGCCCCATCTGCGGGCATTGTCGACGACCGGAAGACCAGCCTGGCCGGTGCCCGGATCCTGGTTGTCGAGGACGACCTCGTGAACCAGCTGGTCGCCAAGGGCGTGCTCGAAGCCGCCGGCGCTCTGGTCACGATCGCATCGAACGGCCGCGAGGCGCTGAGCCGGATCCGGCCCGGCGCCTTCGACATGGTTCTCATGGACGTGCAGATGCCCGACATGGACGGCATCGAAACCACGCGCCGGCTGCGCGAGAATCCCGCGCTCGCCGATCTCCCGATCATCGCGATGACCGCGAGCGCGATGGCCGGCGACCGCGAGAGGCTGCTGGAGGCAGGCATGAACGACTATCTCGCCAAGCCGGTGAGGGTAGCCGCAGTCTATGCCACGCTGAACAAGTGGCTGGATAAGTAGTCCAACGGCCCAGTTCAACCCTTCCCGGGACCAATTGTGAATGTAAAGTTAATGGGGCTTGTTCAAGCCTTTGCCATCTCATGCGCGCTGGCTCTGTCGGCGTGCAGCGGAGGCGGTGGGAGTGACAATGCGGCGCCACCCCCTGCTCCGGTTGCAAACGCGGAAGGCCTGTGGGGCGGCACCAACAGCGACTCGCGCTCGGTAAGGAGCATCGTTCTGGACGACGGTACCTATTGGTTCTTTTACTCGATACCCAATCTGAGCACCGTCCTCGCGGGTGTCGTACAGGGCAAGGGGACTGCGCTGAACGGCAGTTTTTCCTCCACCGACGGCGTGGATTTCAACGTCGAAGGCGCGGGCCTCCACAACGCGACGCTATCGGCAAGCTACGTAACCAAGCAGTCGTACAACGGATCGGTGACCAACACGTTCCTGAACCAGGTGGCTGCATTCACCAGCTCCTACATCGCCGAATACGAGCAAACGCCGAGCGTGTCGGCGATCATTGGCACTTATTCGGGAGTCGCTTCGGTTACGGGCAGCAATGAGGTGACGACGATCATCGTCAGTTCGCCCGGGGTGGTTGCAGGAACCGGGAGTGGTGGCTGCAAGTTTCTGGGCACGGTGGTGCCGCGCGCGCGGGGCAACCTGTATGACCTGTCGATTGCTTTTGGCGGGGGCGCGTGCCCAAGCGGTACCAGCACGGTCGCCGGCATCGGCTACTTCGACTCGGGCGCCAAGCGGCTCTACGTGGCGGCGCTGAACTCGGCGAAGACCAACGGCCTGCTTTTTCTGGGCCTGAAACTTTGACCCCGGATCAGGCCCACACCAGGCGCCCTGAAACCCGTAAAACCCGGGACAGACCACGTTTTTCCGCGTTTTCCGAACTGCGACCCAGCGAAAACGTGGTCTGTCCCTGATTTCAAAAAGACGGGCGCCCAGTCCCGTCGACGATCGTCTCGTCCCGAATCACAAGGTCATGCATCATTTCTCGGTCCACGGAAGGTCTTTCCACATCTGGCGGAACTGCGCCTCGGATTCCCGCAACTCGGCCTCGTATTTTGCCGGCGGCAGGTAGCGCATCGGCGCGTAGTATTTCTCGGCCTGCGCCTGGAACGTCGGGTCGGCGGCGGCCCGCTCGATCGCCTTCACCAGCCGCTCGCGGATCGCCGCCGGCATGCCCTTGGGCGCACCCATGCCGCGCAGCGAAGCCATCTGCATCGGGAATCCCTGCTCCTTGAAGGTGGGCAGGTCCGGGGCCATCGACGAGCGCGCCAGCGTCAGCTGCCCGAGGCAGCGCAGCGGCGTGCCGCCCTTGATGTACTGCAGCGATTCGCCAACGTTGATCGCCGCCACGACGATCTGCTTGCCGGCGATGGCCGTGCGGGTGTCGGCCGAGCCCTTGAAAGGGATGTGGTTCATCTTCACACCGGCGATCTTTTCGAACATGAGCATCGCAAGGTGATCGTCCGAACCCACCCCGGTGGTGCCGACGGTCACGGCGCCCGGATTGGCTTTCGCCAAAGCCGCCAGTTCGGCAAGGCTCCTGATGGGGCCGTCGGCGTGCACACAGAACGTCCCGGGATCGTCCACCGCGTTGCCCAACAGGTCGTAGCTCAGCCAGGTAAAGGCGGTTTTTCGCTCGATCGGAATCGTGAGCAGGTTGGGCGTGTTGATGAAGCCGATCGTGTATCCGTCGGGCGGGGCGGCGGCGATGGCCGCGAAGCCGATCTCGCCTCCCGCGCCCGCGCGGTTCACGATGTTGATCTTCGCCCCGTCGCCGAGGTATTTCTCGATATAGGGGACGATCGCCCGGGCGACGATGTCGGTGCCGCCGCCGGGAGCATAGGCCACGATCATGTTGATCGGCTGGTCGCTGGGCCATGCAGCGAGGGCCGCGGCCGGCAGCGCGCTTGCCACTGCGCACGCGAACGCCGCGAGTATTCGTTGGACCGTCGTTTTCATGCCGCCCCCTCTTTCATCAGCCGTGCACCGCGACGCTGTCTTTGGGCGCCTGGGTGCGGTCGTTCCTGGAGTAATCGCGATCCACCGTCGCAATTCGCAACCGATAGTGCGCAATGATGCCACCTCTTCCCCACGCCTGGGCCTGCCTGTGCAACTGGACGTTGCGCCATTTCGCCACCGCCTCCTCGTCGCGCCAGAACTGCAGCGAGACGTACTTGCCCGGCGTGGTGAGGCTCTCGAACCGCTCGAGCGAAATGAAGCCGTCGGCCTTGTCCAGCTCGGGCTTGAGCTGCCCGACCAGGTCGAAGTACTCCGGCAGGCGGCCTTCGGCGGGCGTGAACTCGAAAATCACTGCGATCATGGCATTCCTCAGTAGGTTTTGCGCAACCAAGCCAGCATAGCGGAAACGCTCCCGCCGATGCCGTGTGGCGCCCGATATACTGCCGCGCCATGACGCCACGTCACTTCGCTTTCTGGCCGGCGGGAATGCCCCGCACGCTGCCTGTGCCGCGCTCCACGCTGCACGCCGCGCTGGAGGACTCGGCCCGCCGCGTGCCGCACAAGGCGCTGCTGCATTTTCAGGGCAGCACGCTGAGTTATCGCGAGGTCCTTGGCCGGGCCGAAGCCCTGGCCGGTTATTTGCAAACTGCCTGCGGCGTGCGATCGGGCGACCGCGTGCTGGTCGACCTGCAGAACAGCGCTCATTTCGTCATCGCGCTGTACGCGATCCTGCGTGCCGATGCGGTTGTGGTGCCGGTCAGCCCGGCGAACCTCGGCGGGGAGCTGGCCCACTACATCGCGGACAGCGACGCGCGAGTCGCGATCGCCGGCCGGGAAGTGCAGGCGCATTTCAGCGGCCTCGCCCTGGAGCACCTGCTGGTCGCGGGCAGCCACGACTGGGATGCGGCGCTTGCCGCCGGCCACGTCCCTTCGGCATCGAAGGCGCAGCCGAACGATCTTTGCATGATGCCCTACACCTCGGGCAGCACCGGTCATCCCAAGGGTTGCATGCACACGCACGCGAGCGTGATGCACAACGTCGTCGGCTCCGTGCTGTGGAAGCATGTGACCGGCGACACGGTTGCGTTGGCCACCGCGCCCTTCTTCCATGTGACCGGCCTCGTGCACAGCCTGCTTGCCACGGTGCAGGCCGGCGGAATGATCGTGATCCAGCAGCGCTGGGATCCCGCCGTCGCGGCCGAACTGGTGGAGCGCCATCGCTGCACGCACTGGGACAACGTGCCGACGATGGTCGTCGACCTGCTATCCCATCCGGAAGCGATGAAGCGCGACGTGTCCTCGCTCAAGTGGATTTTCGGCGGCGGCGCGGCGATGCCCGAGGCGATCGCGCAAAAACTGCGCGACACCTGCGGCGTTGATTACGTCGAGGGCTACGGGATGACCGAGACCATCTCGCAGACCCATATGAATCCGCCCCAGCGACCCAAGAAGCAGTGCCTGGGCATTCCTGCTTTCGACACCGAGTCTTTCGTCATCGACCCGCAAACCTTCAAGGTCCTCGCGCCGGGTGAGTCGGGCGAGATCGTCGTGCGCGGCCCGCAGATGCTCATCGGCTACTGGAAGAAAGAGCAGGCTTACCGCGAGTCCTGGGTGGAGATCGAAGGAAAATCCTTCTTCCGCACCGGCGACCTCGGGCGCATGGACGAGGACGGTTATTACTTCATCTCCGACCGGCTGAAAAGAATGATCAACGCCGCCGGGCTCAAGGTATGGCCGGCGGAGGTGGAAGCCGCGATGTATCAGCATCCGGCGGTCAAGGAGTGCTGCATCATCGCTTCACCCGACGCGCGCAAAGGCGAAACCGTCAAGGCCGTCGTGGTGCTCAAGCCCGAAGCGGCCGCGACTACGTCCGAGGCGATCATCGAGTGGATGCGCACCAAGATGGCCGCCTACAAGGTGCCGCGCAAGGTCGAGTTCGTCGATGCCCTGCCGAGAACCCCGTCAGGGAAAATCCAGTGGCGGTCGCTGCAGGACAAGGAGTTCGAGACGCGGGGTTAGGCGGTTTTACCTTTGAATCTTTAACTTTTGCTATACGAACTCCGCTCTGGCATTGACTCTCCTGCCAATTCGTGTATCGGCACCGGTACATATCCGGCTCAATGAATGCCCAACGCAGGACGCGCTTGCCAATGCAAGCATATAGCCATCAACGCGAATAACAGGTATTTTTAATGCCGCGATTGGGTTAACGCGTTGACCCGGTTGAAGGATCACAAAATCAGTTACAAGTCGACGGAACGCAAACCCGTGGTCGCCTTCTGGCAACACGTCGCCGGCATCGACATCACCCGATGCATGCGCTGTGGCCTGGGCACGCTTCACCTCATCGCCACCATCACCCCACAGCCCCGGCCACCGCCATGAGCACCTCGCGCTTC
>JANMXB010000526.1:0-6902 GCA_031380765.1 Pseudomonadota bacterium
GACAACCGGCTCGTGGGCCGGGACAACCGGCTCGTGGGCCGGGACAACCGGCGGCCCCGCCGCAGAAGTAATGAAGACCAGCCTTCGCCCGGTCGACGCCAGGGGTATCGGCCTGGCCTGCGTGGCGGACCCGGTCGAGCAGGCCCTTTACGAGATTCGCGCCAAGATCCATCCGCGTGCAGTCCGCGGATGGTTCGCTGCGTGGCGCTGGACGCTGGTGTGGGCCACGCAGCTGGTGTTCTATGGCACGGCGTGGCTCGAGTGGAACGGCCGCCAGGCGGTCCTCTTCGACCTGGTGCACCGCAAGTTCTACATCTTCGGGCTGGTGTTCTGGCCGCAGGACTTCATCTACCTCACCGCGCTGCTGGTCATCTCGGCGCTTTCGTTGTTCCTCTTCACGGCGGTCGCGGGACGCCTGTGGTGCGGTTACGCGTGCCCGCAGACCGTCTACACCGAAATCTTCCTGTGGATCGAAAGGAAGATCGAAGGCGATCGCAACCAGCGCCTGAAACTGGACGGCGGTCCTCTCACCGGGCGCAAGTTCGGGCTCAAGGCGGCCAAGCATGCAGCGTGGGCGGCGGTCGCCTTGTGGACCGGCTTCACGTTCGTGGGCTACTTCACCCCGATCCACGACTTGTCCGCGCAGGTGATGGCCCTTTCCACCGGACCGTGGGAGACGTTCTGGATCGGCTTCTACGCGTTCGCCACCTATGGCAACGCCGGCTGGATGCGCGAGCAGGTGTGCAAGCACATGTGCCCCTATGCGCGTTTCCAGAGCGCGATGTTCGACAACGACACGCTCGTCGTCGCCTACGACCGGGAGCGCGGAGAGCCCCGCGGCTCGCGTTCGAAGAGCGCGGACCCCGCGGCGCTCGGACTGGGATCGTGCGTCGATTGCGGCATCTGCGTGCAGGTGTGCCCGACGGGGATCGACATCCGCAACGGCCTGCAGTACGAGTGCATCGGCTGCGCGGCCTGCATCGACGGCTGCAACCAGGTCATGGACCGCGTCGGCTACGCGCGCGGACTGATCGGGTACTCGACGACCCACGCCAAGGAGCAGGGGCTCAACCGCCGGGAGATGTTCGCGCGGGCATTCAGGCCGCGCGTGCTGGTTTACTTCTCGATTCTCAGCGGGATCGTCATAGCGGCCTCGGCCAGCCTGTGGATGCGCGTGCCGCTCAAGGTCGACGTGATCCGCGACCGCGGGGCGATGTCGCGCGAGGTCGCAGGCGGTTTCATCGAGAACGTCTACCGGCTCCAGATCATGAACACACTCGAGAAACCGCGCCGTTTCGTGGTCCATGTCGAGGGCCTCGCCACGGCCGGCCTCGCGGCCGGCGAAGGCGTCTTCGACCTGCCTGCCGTGTCGACCCAGATGAAGATGGTCAAGGTGCGCGTGGATCCCAGGCAGGTCGCCGCGGGCACCCACAAGATCCGCTTCGTCGTTGCCGCCACTGACGATGCGCACGTGGCGGTCAACGAGAAATCCGTGTTCATCGTGCGCAATTGAGGAGGAAGCCTTGAGCAACGCAGCCGCCGCAGTACCGTCGACCAACCCCTGGTACCGCGAACCCTGGCCGTGGATCCTCATGGCCGGTCCCGCGGCCGTGCTGGTCGCGGGCGGGGTCACCCTATGGATTGCTTTTTCCACTTTTGACGGCCTCGTCGCGCAGGACTACTACAAGCAGGGCATGGCGGTGAACAAGGTTCTCGCGAAGGAAGAAAACGCCGCGCGCCTGGGCCTCAGGGCGGCGATCGAACTCGCGGGGGACCGTCACCGGATCGCCGTTACGCTTGCGGGGGCCGAACCGCGCGAACTGAGGGTTCATTTTTCCCACGCCACGCGCTCCGGTCATGACCTCGCGTTGCGCCTGGCGCGCGTCGCGCCCGGCCGGTACGAAGCCGCGGTGCCGGGTGATCTGCCGCCGGGACGCTGGAACGTCAACCTCGAGGGGCCGGACGGCGAGTGGCGGCTGGCGGGCGAGTGGTCCGGCCGGGAGTCTTCATTCACCTTGGGCGGGGCGTAGCGTGCGCAAGGCAATCTGGATCCTGTGGCCATCGTTTCTCGTCGGCGGTGCCGCGGAAACGGCTTTCTTCGCGCTGGTCGACCCCATGGAGCTGCATATCTTCGCGGAGCACGCGGGGTTCAGCCGGCTCGCGGTGTATTCGGGCGGGTTCTTCGTGTTCTGGGCGTTCGCAGCTGCGTCGAGCGCTCTTACCTGTTTCCTGCAGCGCACCGCGGAACAGATCAATCTGAAAAAGGAAGACACCAATGCGACCGCTTGATGCCTGGATCTGTGTTTGCCTCGTGCTTGGCGCGGGACCCGCGCTTGCGGCCGACCCGCAGCAGGGAAAGCTGATGTACGAAACTTACTGCGGCACCTGCCATTACGAGAAGCTCCACGAGCGCAAGAACACCGAGATCCGCTCGATGGCGGCGCTGAAGGTCGCGGTGGCGAAGTGGGCCATGCAGGTCAAGCGGAATTTCACTCCGGCGGAACAGGACGATATCGCCGAATACCTGAACCTGTCGCACTATCGCCTGGACCGGTGAGTGCGTAATGGTCAGAAAAGATTAATTTATAGTTCATATCCTCTAGGACTGTCGCGGCCTGGAGGTGAACTACGTTGTGCGATTACACAACATATATTTCAGGAGGCCTTCCGCCAGGCGTCGCCCAAGCCCACCGGCGCCGGGGCCAGGTGCAGGATGCGCTGGAAGAGCGCCTTGAAATCCGTGCCGGGCAGGTCCGCGATCGGCTCGTTGTTGGCCGCGAACGCAGCGTCGATTTCGCGCCAGTCTTCGGCGCTGAAAGCCCGCTCTGCGCGCGGCAGCAGGTCGTTCTCTTCGCGGCGCATGTGATTCCAGTGGAATTGCGCGTAGGTATCGACGGCAGCCGCGAATCGCACTGCGCCCCGGGGCCAGATGGACTCGAATTCGTTCAATGCGCGCTCGAGGTCCCTCACCAGCTGTGCGCCGGCGACGTGCTCGGCCTTCAGCGCGTTGACCAGCTCGACCGACGCGGGGTCCCGTTCGACCAGCCGCGCGAAAAGGTACGCATCCTCTTTGGGGTGGTGCGTGCGCTCCGGGAACGCGTCGATGTAATAGACCATTGCGTGGAGCACGGCGAAATCCGGCCGCACCCGGGGGTCGCTCGCCATCCGCGCAAGCGATTTCAGGCCGCTCAGCACGGCCGAAAGCGAGCGGTGTTCGCTGTAGATGATGCCGAGTGCTTTCTGCATGATGTCTCCAGTAGGTCAAGCCCAAGGTCAACCTCATTGCCACTGTGCCGCGCCGCGCCGGAGAGCCTTTGACCTGCGTCAAACGGTCATCATTGCCCGGTCCCAGAATAGCCGTATGCAGACCGATCCAGGCGCAGGGACCCCGAACCACGAGCGATCCGGGGGCGCGCTCGCGTCCTGGCGCCTGGGCACGCGCAGGCTGCTGCCGATAGTGCAGGGCGGAATGGGGGTCGGCGTGTCGGCCCATCGCCTCGCCGGCAGCGTCGCAAGCCTGGGGGCCCTGGGCACCATCTCCAGCGTCGACCTGCGCCACCATCATCCCGACCTGCTCGAGCGGGCGTTGGGCTGCACCGACAAGGGCGAGCTGGACAAGCTCAACCTCGTCGCCCTTGACCGTGAAATCCGTGCGGCGGTGGTGCTTGCGGGCGGCAGGGGAGCGATCGCCGTAAACGTAATGAAAGCGGTTTCCGAATATCCGGCCTACGTGCGGCAGAGCTGCCAAAGCGGCGCGCACGCGATCGTAATGGGCGCCGGCCTGCCGTTCGATTTGCCGGACCTCACGCAGGATTTTCCCGGGGTGGCGCTGGTGCCGATCCTGTCGGACGCGCGCGGCGTCAAAATCGTGCTCAAGAAATGGATGCGCAAGAACCGCCTGCCCGAGGCCATCGTGATCGAGCATCCGCGCTATGCGGGAGGCCACCTTGGCGCCACGCGGCTGGGTGAGATCGACGACGCGCGCTTTGATTTCGAGCCGGTGCTGGCCGGAATTTTCGAAGTGATGCAGGCGCTTCAGATCGAGCGCGAGCGCATCCCGCTGATCTGCGCAGGCGGCATCAACAGCCACGGGCAGGTGCGCGCGCTGCTGGCGCTGGGGGCTTCGGCCGTCCAACTCGGCACGCCGTTCGCGGTCACCGTCGAAGGCGATGCGCATGCGAACTTCAAGAGAGTGCTGGCCGATGCCAAGCCCGCCGACATCGTCACCTTCATGAGCGTCGCAGGCCTGCCCGCGCGCGCGGTGCGCACGCCGTGGCTGGCAAACTATCTCAAGCGCGAAAAGGCGCTGCAGTCCAACGCGAAGGCCGATCCCAGGAGATGCGTCCCCGGGCTCAACTGCCTGACCGTTTGCGGCCTGCGCGATGGCATCGGGAACATGGGGCAGTTCTGCATCGACACGCGTCTGGCGCACGCGCTTAAAGGGGACGTTAAAAAGGGATTGTTCTTCCGCGGGAGCGAAGCTCTGCCTTTCGGAACCGAAATACGCACCGTGGCCGAATTGATCGAGTACTTCCTGAGCGGGGAAATGCCGGCCGATCTTCTCGCTATCCACTGAGAACCCATTTTGGCCACCATCACGATGCAGGACAGCGCGGCAAAACCCGAGTGGCCCGCGGGCCTCGCATTGTTTTCCGCAGGCTTTCGGCCTTTCTTCCTTCTGGCCTCGGTGTGGTCTGCACTCGCGCTCCCGCTCTGGCTTTGCGTCTACACCGGAAAGGTCGTGTTGCCGAGCGCGCTCCCGCCCATGGTCTGGCATGTGCACGAGATGGTGTTCGGATTCGCCTTTGCCACGGTTGCCGGCTTCCTGCTCACCGCGATCCCGAACTGGACCGGGCGGCTGCCGCTCAAGGGCGCTCCGCTAGCGCTGCTGGCCGGACTCTGGCTGGCCGGACGCATCGCCGTGCTCGTCTCCGGAACGATCGGGCCGCTGGTCGCCGCGAGCGTCGACCTTGCCTTCCCGGCGGCGTTCATCGTTGTCATTGCGCGCGAACTCATCGCCGGCCGGAACTGGCGGAATCTTCCGATGCTCGTAGCGCTTTTATTGCTCCTGGGGGGATCGACACTGGTCCATCTCGAATCCCTCGGCATGGCGACCACGGCGCCGGCGGGCAACCGGCTCGGCATTGCGACCATCCTTTTGCTGATCGCCCTCGTCGGCGGCCGGATCGTCCCGAGCTTCACGCGCAACTGGCTGGCGAAGGCGCGTCCGGACGGTGCGCTGCCCGCGCAGGCGGGACGCCTCGACATGGCTGCGCTTCTGGTTACGGTTGCGGGACTGGGAACCCGGGTCGCCGCACCGCAAAGCGCCGCCGCTCCCTGGCTCGAGCTTGCCGCTGGCATCGCTGCGAGCGTGCGCTTGTCGCGTTGGTGCGGTCTCGGGACGCTCCGGGAGCCCCTGGTGTTCATCCTCCACCTGGGTTATGGATGGCTCGCGCTCGGATTGCTGCTGCTCGGTGCCAACGGGCTCTATCCGTTGCTGCCTTCCACCACCGCGCTGCACGCGCTCACCGCGGGCGCGATCGGCACGATGACGCTCGCGGTGATGACGCGCGCGACGCTCGGGCACACGGGTCGCGCGCTTGCGGCGGGTCCGGGCACCCGGGCGATCTACTTGCTTGTCACGCTGGCCGCCCTCCTGCGGCTGGCTGCGCCGCTGGGTGGCGAGCATGCCTTCGTCCTCACATCGATCGCCGGAGCGGCCTGGAGCGGGGCATTCGGCCTGTTTGCGCTGCTTTATGGCGGATCGCTGATTCGCACACGCAATTGATGCCGCTATGGAGCTGACGTTTCTCGGCGGTACCGGTTCCGTTACCGGGTCCAAGTACCTGCTCCGCGATGCAGGCACCACGGTGCTGGTCGATTGCGGCCTTTTCCAGGGGCTCAAGACCTTGCGGCTGCGCAATTGGGAGCCGCTGGCCGTGCCGCCAGATTCGATCGATGCGGTCGTTCTCACGCATGCGCATCTCGACCATAGCGGATACCTGCCGCTGCTGATCAAGAATGGTTTTCGGGGCCATGTGTATTGCACGCTCGCGACCTTCGACCTGTGCAAGCTCCTGCTGCCGGATTCCGGACACCTCCAGGAGGAGCAGGCCCGCTACGCCAGTGGGCACGGGTTCTCAAAACACAAGCCTGCGCTGCCGTTGTACACCGCGGCGGATGCGGAAAGGGCGCTGAAGCATTTCACCCCGGTCGATTACGACAAACCGCGGCAGCTGGCGGGCGGCTTGCAGTTCCGCTTCTTGCCTGCGGGTCACATCCTGGGCGCGGCCAGCGTGCTGGTTGAAACAAGCGGCGAGACAGGCGGCCGGAGGATCTTGTTCTCCGGGGACCTCGGCAGGCAGTCGGACCCGGTCATGCGTCCGCCTGTCACCCCCCCGGAAACGGACTATCTCGTAGTCGAATCCACGTACGGCAACCGTCGCCATGCCGACCGCGACCCGGAACAGGAACTCGCCGCGCACCTGGCGCGTGCCATCGAACGACAAGGCGTGGTCGTCATCCCCGCTTTTGCGGTCGGCCGGGCCCAGACGATGCTGCACCTTCTCGCGCGAATCAAGGCCCGTGGAGCGCTGGAGGGCGTGCCGGTCTTCCTCAACAGCCCGATGGCGATCGACGCCACCCGCATTTTCCATCGCTACCGTGCCGAACACCGACTGACGGAGGATGAATGCCGCGCCGCATGCGGCCTTGCGACGATGGTCAACACCCCCGAGGAATCCCAGGCGCTCAACCTGCGCAGCGGCCCGATGATCATCGTATCTGCGAGCGGGATGGCCACTGGCGGCCGCGTCCTGCATCATCTGAAGGAATTTGCCCCGGACCCGCGCAACATGATCCTGTTTACCGGTTTTCTGGCCGCGGGCACCCGCGGCGCGGCG
>JANMXB010000529.1:0-27199 GCA_031380765.1 Pseudomonadota bacterium
TGTGAACACCGTACAGCTCCCGGTCGGATGCATGCGCACCTCGCCGGCTTCGAAGAGGCCCGCCCGCGCGCCGAGCGCGCCGGCGATGTTCGAGGGCGCGATGCCGCAGGCCTCGATATAGGCCGCGTAGCCCAGGCCACGCAGCTTGCCCCGGGCTTCGGATTCTTTCTTCCTGCCCGCAAAGCCGGCCACGCCCGCCATCTCGATCGCGGCGCTCATGGTCGCTTCGTAGTTGCCGGTGTCGTACATCAGCGCTACCGGGGTCTGGTACGGGAAGGCGGTGATGAAATTGCGCCGGCGGATCTCGGCCGGGTCGATCTTCATCTCGCGGGCCGCGGTCTCGACGATGCGCTCCACTACATAGGTGGCCTCAGGGCGGCCGGCGCCGCGGTACGCATCGACGGGCACGGTGTTCGTGAACACCGCGGTTACTTCGCAGTGGATCGCCGGCGTCGTGTACTGGCCGGCGAGCAGCGTGGCGTACAGGATCGTCGGCACGCATGAGGCGAAAGTCGAAAGGTAGGCCCCGACATTGGCGGTGGTTTTCACGCGCAGTGCGAGGAACTTGCCGTCCTTGTCCAGCGCGAGCTCGGCCGTGGTGACGTGGTCCCGGCCATGCGCATCGGTCAGGAAAGACTCGCTGCGCTCGCAGGTCCATTTCACCGGCCGGTTGATCTGCTTCGAGGCCCAGGTCACCACCACGTCCTCGGCATAGAGGTAGATCTTCGAGCCGAAGCCGCCGCCGACGTCGGGGGCGACGACGCGCACCTTGTGCTCGGGCAGGCCGAGCACGAACGCGGTCATCAACAGGCGTTCGACGTGCGGGTTCTGGCTGGCGACGTAGAGCGTATAGCTGTCGTCGGCGCGTGAGTACAGGCCGTTCACGGCGCGCGGCTCGATCGCGTTCGGGATCAGCCGGTTGTTGACCAGATCCAGCCTGGTGACATGCGCCGCCTTGGCAAACGCCGCATCGACCGCGGCTTTGTCACCCAGCGCCCAGACATAGCAGGTGTTGTCGGGGGCGACCTCATGCAGCTGCGGGGCGCCCTTGGCGCGCGCCTTGACGGCATCGACCACGGCGGGCAGCACGCCGTAATTCACTTCGACCAGCTCAGACGCATCCTGGGCCTGGTCAAGCGTTTCCGCGATCACTACGGCCACCTGGTCGCCGACGTAGCGCACCTTGCCCTGCGCAAGCGACGGATGCACCGGCTCCTTCATTGGCTGGCCGTTCACGTCGGTAATCAGCCAGCCGCAGGGTAAGCCGCCGACCTTGAGGTCTTCGCCGGTAAACACGGCGAGCACGCCGGGGGCCTTGAGCGCTTTCGCCTTGTCGATCGATTCGATGGTCGCATGCGCGTGCGGCGAGCGCACGAACACCGCATGGGTCTGGCCGGGCAGTGTCACGTCGTCCGTGTACTGGCCGGCGCCGGTGAGGAACCGGTAGTCTTCCTTGCGCTCTATGCGCGCTCCGATCAGAGGTGCGTTCATCTTTGTCTCCTCGGTGGATTTTGGTTGACTACTTTGCCGCGGCCATGGCCTTGGCGCCGGCGGCGATCGACTTCACAATGTTGTGATAGCCGGTGCAGCGGCAGAGATTTCCCTCCAGCCCCTCGCGGATTTCGGTCTCCGAAAGGTCCGGGCGGCCCTTGGCGAGGTCGATGGCGTTCATTACCATGCCCGGCGTGCAGAAGCCGCACTGCAGGCCGTGATTTTCCTTAAAGGCGGCCTGCATCGGGTGCAGCGTGCCGTCGGGTTTTGCAATGCCTTCGATGGTGACGATCTGGGCGCCCTGCGCCTGCATCGCAAGCATCGAACACGATTTCACTGCCTTGCCGTTCATGTGTACGGTGCAGGCGCCGCACTGCGCGGTATCGCAACCGACGTGGGTCCCGGTCAGGCGCAGTTCCTCGCGGATGAAGGTGACCAGGAGCGTGCGCTCCTCGACGTCGGCCGACGCTGATTTGCCGTTGACGTTCATGGATACTTTAATGGACATGAGACCTCCTCGTTGCGCGGAAATGGGTAGTGGGGTTGCTTGGAAGCAGCCGGAAAGAGAGGTGAATTTGCAGTGTCCGGCGCTGGATGAAGCGATGCTAGCGCACGCGGTATGCCCCCGCAACCAGACCGCCACCCCGACAAATGCGGGCGGACCATTGGGCTTGATTTGTTGCACTGCCGCAACCCACGGCGCTTTGGCGCCGTCGGTGGGAAATTCGCGCTCCCCTCGCTACAGGTCAGGCCGGCACGCGACCAGCACTGCGTTGGAGCCGCCGAAGGCGAACGAATTGGACATTACACCTTCGATATTGACGCCCTTTCGCGCGACGTTCGGTATGCAGTCGAGGTCGCATTCAGGGTCGGGAACGCGCAGATTGGCGGTAGGCGGCAGCGAACCACGTTCGAGCGCGAGGACCGCGGCAATGAATTCCACGGCACCCGTAGCCCCCATCAGATGGGCATGCATCGATTTGGTCGAGCTTATGGCGAGGCGGCGAGCGTGCGGGCCAAAGACCTCCTTGATCGCCGCCGTTTCGATCGGGTCGCCCGCGAGCGTGCCGGTGCCATGCGCGTTGATGTAGCCAACGCGCTGTGGTTCGAGACCCGCGTCGGCCAGGGCCATGCGCATTGCTGCGGCCTGCCCCGCTTGGCAAGGCTTAGTGAGATGGCTGGAATCGCTGGTTACACCGTAACCCGAAAGTTCTGCGTAAGCCTTGGCCCCGCGTCCGCGTGCGTGCGCCTCGCTTTCGAGAATCAGCATGCCCGCGCCTTCCCCCAGCACCAGGCCGGTCCGGTCTTGCGAGAATGGCCGGCAGGAAGCGCGCACATCTCCAGGATCCTCGCTGGCGAGCGTGCGCAACGCTTCCCAAGCCCGGATCGTGCCCAGGGTCAGGAGCGATTCGGCGCCGCCGGCAATCGCAAGGTCCGTGTAGCCATGCCTGATGGCTCGAGCTGCCTCCCCGATTGCGATCGCCGAAGACGAGCAGGCCGTCGAGTATGTGAGGCTCGGGCCGCGCAACTGGAAATCTATCGAGATATGCGCAGCGGCGGCATTGCTCATCGCGCGCATCACAGTGTAGGGGGGCAACCTGTCCTTCCCGCTCGCGAACAGATCGAAATATCCCGCTTCGGTCGTCTGATTGCCTCCCATGACGGTCCCGACGTAGACCCCGGCCCGCTGCTTGCGGGGATCGGCAGCCTCGATACCGGCGTCGGCGAAGGCCTGGCGGGCGGCAGCAAGCGCGAACTGGCTGAATCGGTCGAGTAACGCGAGCTTCGGCTTGGAAAAGATCACGGCCGGGTCGAAATCGACCTCGCCGCCGATCGGCGCAGCCAGGCGGGGCGTGAACCCAGCCGAGAGTTTGCGGATGCCTGACCTGCCGGCCAGAAGATTGCCGAAAAATTCGTCCCGGCCATTGCCCACGGGGCTGATGACCCCGAGGCCGGTGACGAAAACTTTCCTCAAGACACCTCTGCGGCCTTGATCGCGAGGAGGCTGTCGACCAGGTCCGCAATATCCTGGAGTGTTCTCATTGCGGTGCCGGAACCGCCGACACTGATCTTGAACTCGTCCTCGATCTTGAACAGGCACTCCATTACCGTCAGCGAGTCGATGCCCAGTTCATCGAACGGCTGGACCGGGTCGAGAGTCGCTGGATCAAGCTCGAGTTCTGACGCGATGATTTTCTGGACGGTGTGGAGGGTGTGGGCGGCGGTCATGGAACGGGAATTCCGGGTTCGATGGGGGAAACCTCAACTCAATTCGCTTGAAAAAAGGCGGGACACCGCGCCTGAAAATCGGACCGATTATGCACCACAAAGTTCCCGCGCTCCGCCCGTTTTCAGGTTTTCCGGGCGGGCAGGCATCCAAGCCCTACATCCGGCCACGCGGCATCACGCCGCAGTCTTGGCGCGCACGAGAACGTGCTCGAGCGCTTCGGCGGCGAGGTCCATCTCGGCAGCCGTGATTTCGAGTGAGGGAGCCAGCGTGATTACATTTTTGTAATAGCCGCCGATATCCAGGACCAGTCCCATGTTCCCGGCCGGGCCCAGCGCGAGGCCTCCCTCCAGGCCGATCTGGAACATGCGGTCGGCCAGCTGCCGGTCGGGCGTGAAGCCGTCCGCTCCGCACATTTCCATGCGCAGCGCGAGACCCAGGCCATCGACGTCGCCGACTTCCTTGTGCCGGGACTGGATCTGGCGCAGCTTGTCGAGGAAGTAGGCGCCCTTGGTCCGCACCGAGGCCTCGTAGTCGCCTTGGGCGAATATCTTCATCACGGCCAGGCCGGTCGCCGTGCCGAGGGTGTTGGAAGCGAAGGTCGAATGGGTCGAGCCGGGTCCGAAGACCGCCGGATTGATGAGTTCCTCGCGCGCCCAGATCCCCGAGATCGGGTTCATGCCGTTGGTAAGCGCCTTGCCGAACACGATGATGTCCGGTTGGGCGTCGAAGTGCTCCATTGCCCACATTTTCCCGGTGCGGTGAAAGGCCATCTGGATTTCGTCGTCTACGAGCAGGATGCCGCGCTCGGCGCAGATTTTTGCCAGGCGCCTGAAATAGTTCTTCGGCGGAATGACGTAGCCGCCGGTGCCTTGCACCGCCTCGACGAAAAACGCGCCGAATTCCGAGCGGCCGGTCTTGGAATTCCACGCGCCCGTGTATTCGTGCGCAAAAAGGCGCTCGAATTCGCCTATGCACCAGTCCTCGGTCCTTGCCGCGTCGCCGCGAAACGGGGAGCGGAAAGCGTATGGAAAGGGAATGAATTGCCCGCGGTCGGCGAATTCGCCGAAGGCCTCCCGGTAGCGGTACGACGAAGTAATTGCGGACGCCCCGAGCGTACGGCCGTGATAGCCGCCCTGAAAAGCCAGCATGTGCTGGCGGCCGGTGGACTTTCTTACCAGCTTCAGCGCATCCTCGACCGCCTGCGCGCCGCCGACGTTGAAGTGCACCCGGCCCTTCATGCCAAAGCCGCGCTCGACACTTTCGCAGATCATTTCGGCCAGCTCGATTTTTTCGCGGTGCAGGTACTGGCACGCCAGCTGGGGCAGCTTCTCCATTTGCACGCGCATGGCTTGCGTGACAATCGGGTTCGCGTAGCCGAGATTCACCGCCGAATACCACATTTGCAGGTCGAGGTACGCCTGGCCATGCATGTCGTAAAGGTAGCTGCCTTCGCAGCGATCGAAGAATTTCGGATTTTCCGCGTAATGGACAGTGTCGCCATGCGAGCAGAAGCGCGCCTCTTTTTCAAGCAGCGCGAGCTCTTCCTCGCGGGCCAGCGCGGCATGGATCCGGGGCAGGGGATTGTCCATTTGATTTAAATGTAACCGGGCAGAAAACGCGCGCATGTTTGCGCGATGCCGGGCCCGGAAGATACCATCAGACCCTCTGCCGTAGTCATGTTCGATGCGATTTTCCTTGGCGGGCGGCGCACTGGATCCTTACAAATGTCTGTCGAATGGGCTTGGATCGGGCCGCAGCGCTCGGTACACCTTCCCGATAGCGGAATCTTCCTGCGAGCCGAAGGCGGCTGCAGAGTCCTGCTGCTGCATGGCCTGACCGGATCGCCGACCGAACTGGGTTACATCGCCTATCACCTGCAGTATCGCGGCGGCTATGCGGTGGAATGCCCGCGTCTGGTCAACCACGGCCAGGCGCTGGGGATTCTCGCGCGCACCCGCTGGACCGAACTGTACGATTCCGCACGGAACGCTTTCCTGAATGCGAAGCACGCTGCCCGCGAGTCCGGCGTGCCTCTCGTCATTGGCGGGTTGTCGCTTGGCGCCGTCCTGTGCCTCATGCTCGCGGCCGAGTATCCTGACGATGTGGCCGGTGTGGCCTGCCTTTCGCCGACCCTCTTTTACGACGGATGGAATGTCCCGTGGGTGCACAAGCTGATTCCGATCGTCGACTACACGCCGCTCAAGTATTTCAGCTACTTCCGTGAAGAAGAGCCTTTCGGGCTGCGCGACGAAGTGCTTCGGCAGAAAGTCGCGGCCACGTACCAAAGTGCGTCCCTCCACGAAACCGGGGATTCCGCCGCGCTCGGCTATGCGCATTTCCCGGTGCGCCTGTTCTGCGAGATGCGCCACCTGATCTCCCGATGCAAGCGCATTCTTCCACAGGTCGCGTGCCCTTTGCTGCTCATCCAGGCCGAACACGACGACATGACAAGCCCGAGAAACTCGCAGTACATTTTCGACCGCGTCAGCTCGTCGTGGCGCGAACTGATCCTGCTCAAGCAGTCCTACCACGTCGTTACCGCAGACCTCGAGCGCGCAGCGGTCGCCGCGCACCTGCAGCGCTTCTGTGGATCGGTGATCGACCTGCGCACAGTCCCCGGGCAGGAACCCACGGAAATCGCGGATCTCGATGCGTAAGCCCGTTCTGGTATTCGATTTCGACAATACGATTACGGTAGGCGATGTCGTCGACGAGATCGTCGAAAAATTTTCGCCCAACACCGACTGGCGCGAATGGGAGCGCGCCTGGATGGAGGGGCGCCTGGGCGCGATCGAATGCCTGAGCCTGCAGATCGGCAACCTGCGGGTGTCCCGCGCGGAGTTGCTCGAGTACCTTTCGTCGGTCCGGATCGATCCTGCATTTGCCATCATCCTCGACTGGGCGCGAGCGCGGCAGATCGAGGTGGTAATCGTCAGCGACAGTTTTCTGCCGCTCATTCTTCGCATCCTCGAAAACAACGCGATAGACGGCGTGCCGGTGTTTGCCAATGGCCTGGAATTTTCGGGCGAGCAGTTGCGCGCGAAATTTCCGTTTCATGACCCCGCGTTCCCACGATCGGCAAATTCGAAGGCAGGGCACCTAGCTCCTTATCGCGACCACACCATCATCTTCGTGGGCGACGGCCGCTCGGACCTCGATGCCGCTCTTGCCTCAGACATCGTATTCGCAAAGGATGCGCTGGCCACTGACTTGGCCGCGCGCTCCGTGGCGTTCAGGCCCTTCGTTACACTGGACCCGATCCTGGAATACCTCGAGACGCTGGACCATGAATATGTCCAGATTCAGGCGGCGCAATAAATTGCCAATGATGGAACGGATGAACTACGCTCTGCGGATGGACAAGACTTCGCTCGCGGCATTCATCGGTCTTGCGATTCTGTGCACCGCATCGATGGCACAGACACCCACCGGTTCCGGGTGGACCGGAACCGTGGGTGCCGGCCCGGTCGTATTTCCAAAATATACCGGTGGCACAAAGCTCCAGTCCCTTGTCCTTCCCATCGCATATGTCGAGTACGACGACTGGTTTTACGTCAACCTGTTTCGCGCCGGCGCCTATTTCTGGTCCAGCGAAGACAAAAAACAAGGGCTCGGATTTGCGGTCGAGCCGCGCATCGGATTCAATTCGGGCGACGGCCCCAGGCTGGCCGGAATGCCCACTCGCCGCAGCGCTCTGTTCGGCGGTCTCGCATACAACGCCGAGAACGACCTGGGCTCCATGAGCCTTGCCTACTTCACCGATCTGGGCAACGCAAGCCACGGGGGCTATGTCGACCTTCTGTTCAACCGGACCCTGTTCAAAAATCAACTCTGGGAGGTGTCTGGAACATTCGAGCTGTCCCGTTCGGATTCGAAATACGCGAACTATTATTTCGGCGTTACGCCGGGAGAAGTGACCCCGGCTCGCGCGCTCTACACGCTTGGCGCCTCGACCAACGTCACCCTGTGGCTGACAGGCCAATATAAATTCGGCAGGCAATATGCGCTTATGTTTGGAGCGAACGTGACGCGCCTTGGCGCGAGCGCCGCGGCAAGCCCGATCGTGGAGCGCAGGGAGGTGCCGTTCCTTTATCTGGGTTTCGGCAGAAATCTTTGACGACTCTCGCAGGGTTTCAAATCTTCGGCGCGCGCTGAAGCGCGACACCCGCAAGGATGAGCGCGATCCCAACCACCTGCCAAAGGCTGAAATCCTCCTTCAGGAATAGCCAGCCTGCGAGGGGCACGAACACATAGACAAGCGCGGTCGCCGGAAAAGCCGCGCTCAGCGGGCTCCCGTGCAGGATTGCGAGCCATAGCACGAAAGTGGCGACATAGCCGGTAAGGGAGATCCACACCAGCCACGACGAAAGCGCCGCGGTGAGCCATGGCACACCCGGGGCAACGCCGTGAAGCTGGTCGCCCGCGAGCTTCATTGCGACCTGGATAGCGACGTCCAGCGACAGAAGCAAGGCCCATGTCACGTAGATGCGCCGCGAGACGGTCGTCATGCCGCGCCCCGACGATGACGAGACAGGTCTGCCTCGTGCCGGTCGGCCGCCAGAAGCGGGCCGGCCAGGCGGAGGGCCAGATTGAGAATGGGATTGCGATGGCGAAAAAAGATCCAGCTGCTGCGCAATTCACTGCCCATGCGCAGTTTCATCGCGTATCCGGTCTGGCCCGTCTGCAGCACAGGAATGCGATTCGCGATGCAGTAACGCACATTGTTGATCCAGCTCAGCACATACAGGTTGAGCGTGCGTGCAAGCGGTTGCGCGAAACCGACGAACTTGTCGATGAAAAGACGCTCGGTGTGAAAGCACAGATTGAAAGCGACCAGACGATCCTCGTGCAGGTACGCGAATACGATCGCGGCTTCGCCCAGTCGCTCGAGAACCGCGCGAAAATACGCCGGCGTGAGCGCTTCGAACTGGTCGAAATCAACGTTCGAACCCGCCCGCTGGGCGGCGTACAGCGCGGCCATCTGGGGGACCAGGTCGAGTCCCTGCGGTCCGCGCCGAACTTCCATTTGCACCGGATCCCCGCGCTTCAACTTGCGGTGCACTTCGCGCCGGGCGGCAGGCGACAACTGCGCGAAATAGGCATCCTCGCTCGCGGGGATTCCAAGAACGGCGTTCGGAAGGCCGGGCTGGCGCGTGAAACCCGCGATAGAGAACGCTTCGCCGATCCCGCAGGCAAGGTCGCCGTCGGCCAGATCCTTTGCGCCAATCAGCCCGATCCCCCGCGCGGCGGCGAACTTATCGAGCGCTTCCAGCAGGCGGAGCACGATTTGGTGGCGGCGTTCGGTCGCAACATCGGGTGAAAACCCCAAGTGGCATTTGTCGGCGTGCGGCGAGCCAAGGCAAACCAGACGCAGGGTGAGGAATTTCCTCAATCTGCGCAGAACCGGCTCGAGCGCAGCGCGCATTGCGCCCTGAATCGTAGTGTCGATGCCGTAATCCGTGATGAAGGCAGGCACCACCGCGACCAGGGTTTCGCCCTCGCGGGCAACCAGGTAAGCCCAGGAAAAAGCCGCGAATCCGGACTCCTCGATGGCAACGTAGTACGCCCAGCTTTCCGGGTCGCCCGGAAAGCATGCATCCCATGCAGGCTGGGGGATGTTGCGGACGGTGCGATACACGCCGACTTCGAGCGTCGCGGGTGCACACTCCGGCCTCATGACGCAACCCCAAGCACCGCGATGCCCGCGCAGATCAATGCGACGCCGAGCCATCGGCGGAAGGGGACGACCTCGCGCAACAGTACACGCGTGGCAAGGAGCACCGTGACATAGCTGATGCTCTCGAGCGGGAAAGCGACGCTCAGCGGCAGGTGGCCAAGGATCTCGATCCACACTGCGAACTCGACCACGTGGACCAGAATGCCGGCCCAGATCGCGGGCGACCCGAGCGCAAGGCGCAAGGTTCTGGGCCCGAAATATTCTTCGCCCGCTTCGATCGCGTCGATGCCGCGCTTGAAGAGAATCTGCCCGACAGCTTCGCACGCGGTCCACAGCGCCAGCAGCATCAGGACATACGCGCTCAAGGCGGAATCCCGGCCAGCGTGGCCATCATGGCGCGGTTGGTGCGATCATTTCGCTCGAGCGCTTCAGGCGGCGAGGGCTCGGGCCGCGGATGATCGAGCCAGGCAGCGATGCGTTTGATCGGACTACGAAATCGCGGCGCGGAATATTCGCCGCACACGTCGACGCCGACGATCCGCCGCTTCCCGCCGAGGATTTTGAGCGCGGTGAGAATGGCATCGAGCGGCATCTGGCCCTGGTCCCAGTTGGTGGCGGCATCTGCGGGCCGCAGCACGTCCTTGTCGATTGTGACCCACACCGCTTCGGTGGGCAGCCGGGCAGCGAGAGCGTCGAAGAACGAAACCCAGTCCAGGTTCTCGAGGCAATTCCATAACAGATGCCCGCCGACCTGCCTGTGACCGAAACCGTCACCGATTTGTCCCCACACGCGCGAAGGCGGTACGCGCCAGGGATGGATTTCGAGCCGGCCGGAGCCGAGTTCTGTCAGATTGCCGCCCTTGAGTTGCGGATTCACGAGGTCATCACTGCAAATGCCGAGCGTAATGATCCGCGCAACCTCCGGCAATTCGAGCACGCGGTTGACCCAGCCCCCGCAATTGTGAGTAGTGGGGATGCGGACCCAGTCCGGGTGGTTGTCGAAATGCACGATGGTCACCGGCTCCGTGACGGTCCCGATCAGCGCGGTGGCGACATGGTGGTAATCACCTGAGCCATAAAAGGTGACAAGCGGGCCCGTTCCCGGGGGCGACGCTAACGCCGCAAGCTGCTTTTCCAAGGCACGCATGCGGCGGCGGCTCGCCCACAAGCGCACTGCGAACTCCTCAGCGCGCAAATCGAAGTATTGCGCGCGTCCCGCGGCAATGGCGTCGGCAATGCCGGGCTGGGTCGGCAGGGACCCGTCGATATCCAGGATACGAAGACGCAAACCTGACAGCTCCAGAAGAGGACTCTTAGTGTCTCCCAGCGGCGTCCGTAACGGAGCCGTAAGGTCGCCGACAGGTTTCTGAAAGGTGGTGGCAAAGCCCCATTGCTAGCCTCCTGTCCCTTCGCCGTGGGGGGTTCCCGATTCGTTACCGTTTTGTCCTGGCACTTCTCTTTGCTGCCTGCGGCTTTGCGCCCGCGCCAGCGTTCGGACGCGACCTTGGCTTGCCTGAAGCCGAGCAACTCGTGGCCCGCGGAAACCGCGACGTGCTTGCCGCCCGGCGCGCTATCGAGGCTGCGGGCGCCGGGATCCTGCAGGCGGACGTTCGTCCCAATCCCGTGGTGTCCTATAACGCCTCGGGGATCGGCGGCAGCATCGGGCCGGGGGCGGTCGCCGACAAGCGCATCGACAACGTTTTTCGCATCGACCAGGTCATCGAGCGCGGCAACAAGCGCGAGTTGCGCGTCGAAGCCGCAAAAGGCATGCAGCGCGTGGCCATGAACGATGCCGGCGAAGTGCTGCGCCAACAGTTGCTGCTTGCGCGCAATGCCTATGCGGACCTGCAGCAGGCGCAAGGCAAGGTCGAGATTCTCACGGGCATGGCGGATCTTTTCTCGCGCACGTACTCGGCCGCGCAGACGCGGCTCAAGGCCGGCGACCTCGCGTCGGCGGACGTGGCGCGCGTGCAGGTCGATTTCGAGCGCGCGCAGAACGATTTCCGTGTCGCGCAAGCCGAGCTGGCGCGCGCGCAGTTCGTGCTCGCCTACCTCGTTGCGCACGACGCGGCGGCCTCTGCACTGCGGGCATCCGATCCCTGGCCGCCGGTAGTCGCCCTCGACCCGGCCGAAGTCCAGCGGGCGATCGCACAGTACGTGGAAACCCGCCCGGACGTGCTTTCGGCCAAGGCGCGCATCGAAGCCACGGAAAAATTGCGCGACCTGGCGCGCAGCCAGCGCACGCGCGACGTCACGGTGGGCGCCCAGTTCGAGCGTTATCCGGGCAACCTGCCGACGAACACGGTCGGGTTCGGGCTATCGATCCCGCTGCTCATCGGCAACGATTTCTCCGGCGACATCCAGCGCGCCGAAGTCGATTACTACGCGGCCCAGGACGCGCTCGACAAGGTGCGCGCGGTGGCCACCACTGAAATTTCCCGGGCCGCCTCGGACCTGCGCGCCGCGGCCGAGCGCCGCGGCCGCTATGAAGGCTCGCTCCTCGCGGCGGCGCAGCGCTCGGCCGACGCCGCCGAATTCGCCTTCCAGCGCGGCGCCACCTCGGTGCTCGAAGTGCTCGACGCGCGCCGCACATTGCGCGCCGTGCAGCTCGAAGCGCTGGCCGCGCGCGCCGATTACGCGAAAGCGCTGTACGCATGGCGGGCGAGCCTGCAGACCTCCGACGCGGCCGGCAGATAACCCGATGGAACCATGGCGATGCGCATGACGGAGAGACTGTTGATCGCGGCGGGCCTTGCCGGCTTTCTGACGGGCTGCAGCGAGCCCGCGCGCGAAGCGCCGGCGCCGCAGGTTAAAGTCGTGCACAACACGATCGAGTTCCCGGCCGACAGCAAGCAGCTCGTTTCCATCGTGACTGCCGCCGTGGAGCCCCGCGGCGAGTCGGCTTACCGGCTCAACGGGCGCATCGTCTGGGATGAGGAACGCACCGTAAGAGTGTTTCCGCCGCTGGCCGGCCGCGTTCTGTCGATCGCGGTCCGGGCCGGCGACACGGTGCGCGCCGGGCAGACGCTGGCGCTGGTGTCCGCGCCCGATCTCGGACAGACCCAGGCCGAGGCGCGCAAGGCCGAGCAGGACCGCGGCCTCGCGCAAAAAAACCTCGCGCGCATCGAGGAGCTGCACGGCGCCGGCGTGGCGCCGGCCAAGGACCTGCAGGCAGCCCAGGCCGATTTCGCGCGTGCCGAATCCGAGCTGGCGCGCACGGCGGCGCGCCTCGCCTTGTACGGTGCACGCGCCGGCGCGATCGACCAGCAATTCGCGCTGCGCAGTCCGATCGGCGGCGTGGTCGTGGAGCGCAACCTCAATCCGGGCCAGGAGCTGCGACCCGACCAGGCGACGGACAAGGCTCCGTTCGTGATTTCCGATCCGACGCACCTGTGGTTCATCCTCGACGTGGCCGAAGCCGATATCGGCGTCCTCAAAACCGGCGCGCAGGTCGAGTTGCGCTCGCCGCTGCTGGGCGACGGCGCCGCGACCGGACGCGTGGTCCACGTGGCCGACGCCGTGGATCCGCAATCGCGCACGGTCAAAGTGCGCGGCACCGTGGACAACAAGGATCGCCGGCTCAAGGCGGAGATGTACGTGATCGGCGAGCTCAGGATCGGCACTGCACCCGGCGTGGTGGTGCCGGCGAAAGCGGTCTACCTGCGCGGCGACCGCTATTTCGTGTTCGTCGAGAATGCCGGGCGCACCTACACGCGCCGGCCGGTGACGATAGGCGCCGCCTTCAACCAGTCGCAGGTCATCCTGGCCGGGGTCAAGGTCGGCGAAAAAGTGGTCGTCGACGGCGCCCTGCTCCTGCAGCGCATCCTGGCCACGGCCGGCAACCGCTAGGCCGCGCTCGATGAAGCACGTTCGGTGAAACACGTTCGATGAAACCCAAGCGATGATCCGCAGAATCGTTTCGTTTTCGCTCTACCAGCCGCTGTTCATCGTGCTGGGTCTGGTGCTGTTCATCGGCGGGGGCATTGCCGCATTCAACTCGCTGCCCGTCGAGGCCTTTCCCGACGTGACCGACACGCAGGTGACGGTGATCACCCTCTACCCGGGCCGCGCCGCCGAAGAAGTCGAAAAGCAGATCACGATTCCCCTCGAAGTGGCGCTCTCCGGCCTGCCGAACGCCGTGCGCATGTTTGCGCACACCCAGTTCGGCCTGTCTTTCATCATCCTCACGTTCGACGACAAGGCCAACGGCTACTTCGCGCGCCAGCAAGTGGTCGAGCGGCTGCGCGAGATCGACCTGCCCAGCGGCGTGCAGGCGGAGCTCGCGCCGTTCTCCACCGCAGTCGGCGAGATTTACCGCTACCGCATGAAAGGCGAGGGCGTCTCGGCCACGGACCTGCGCACCTACCAGGACTGGACCGTGCTTCGCCAGTTGAAGCAGGTTCCCGGCGTGGCCGACGTCGTGAGCCTTGGCGGGCTGATAAAACAGTACGAGGTCCATCCCGATGCCGCGCGCATGCGCGACTTCAAGGTCACGCTCGCGCAGCTTTCGCTGGCGATCGAGCGCGGCAACGCCAACGCGGGCGGCAGCTACGTCGAGCAGGGGCGCCAGCAGTACCTGATCCGCGGCATTGGTCTGTTTACCGGCCCGCAGGACATCGCCGATGTGGTGGTGGCCGAGAGGAACGGCGTACCGGTGCTGGTCAAGGACATCGCGACCGTGGAAGTCGGCGCGGTGCCGCGCCAGGGCATCTCCGGGCAGGACGGCGAGGACGACGTGGTCACCGGCGTGGTGCTCATGCGGCGTGGCGAGAATCCATCGAACGTGCTCAAAGGCGTGCGCGCAAAAATCGACCTCCTCAATTCCACCGGCCTGCCGCCGGGAGTCCAGGTGGTCCCGATCTACGACCGCACCTGGCTCATCAGCAAGACCCTGAAGACGGTATTCACCAACCTGGTCGAGGGCGCCTTGCTGGTGTCGATCGTGCTGTGGCTGTTCCTGGGCAACCTGCGCGCGGCGGCCATTGTCGCGCTGACCATCCCGCTCGCGCTGCTGGCAACGTTTCTCGGGCTCACCTGGGTCGGCATCCCGGCCAACCTGCTGTCCCTCGGCGCGATGGATTTCGGCATCATCGTCGACGGCGCGGTGATCGTGGTCGAGAACGTGTTCAGGAAGCTCTCGGAGGCCAGTCACGGCCACAAGGTGCTCGAGGAAGTCAAGCGCAAGCACATCATCCTCGAAGCGGCGGTGGAAGTCGGCCGGCCCACGCTGTTCTCGATGCTGATCATCATCGCGGCGCACATCCCGATCTTCACGCTGCAGCGCCACGAGGGGCGCATCTTCGCGCCAATGGCCTATTCGGTCGTTTCCGCTCTTGTCGGGGCGCTGGTGCTTTCGCTCACGCTGGTGCCGCTGCTGTGCTCGGTCATGCTGAAGAAGAACCTGCCCGAAAAGGAGAATTTCATCGTGCATGCGGCGCGTGGGGTGTACGAGCCTGCGCTCGCATGGGCGCTCGGCCACAAGAAGAGCGTGCTCGCCGCCGCAGTGCTGAGCCTGGCGGGCAGCCTTGCGCTGGTGCCAAGCCTGGGCACCGAATTCCTGCCCGAGCTGAATGAGGGTGCTGTGTGGATCAACGTGCAGCTGCCCAACAGCGTGTCGGTTTCCGAATCGCAAGCCATGACCGCGAGGATCCGCACCGCGGTAAGGAAATCGCCCGAAGTCCTGGGAGTGACCTCCAAGGCCGGGCGGCCGGAAGACGGCACCGACCCCAAGCTCATTTCGATGGCGGAGTTCCTCGTCGACCTCAAGCCCGAGGGCGAATGGCAGCGCAAGATCACCAAGGCCGCGCTGCTCCACGAAATGGACCTTGAGATCTCGAAAATCCCCGGTCTCAAGCCCAGTTTCTCGCAGCCGATCCGCGACAACGTGCTCGAATCGATCTCGCAGATCGACGGGCAGATCGTCGTCAAGGTGTTCGGTGACGACCTCGACGTACTCGCCGAGCAGGCGCGCGCGGTGCTCAAGAACGTCGAGTCCGTGCCCGGTGTTGCGCGCGCCTTCGTCGACCGGCTGGGCGAGCTGCCGCAGATCCAGGTGAAAGTCGAGCGCGCGCGGGCGGCGCGCTACGGCCTCAATGTCGCTGACATCCAGGACGTCATCGAGACCGCGCTCGGCGGCAAGCCCGTGACCCAAATCTGGGAAGGCGAGCGGCGCTTTGCCGTCGCGGTGCGCCTGGCCGAGACGGAGCGCTCGCTCACGCGCATGCAGGGCCTGCTGGTGGCGACGCCGGGCGGGGCGTACGTGCCCCTGTCGGAGGTGGCCACCTTCCGCACTGTCAGCGGCAGCATGAACATCGCGCGCGAGAACGGTCGCCGCGTCTACGCGATCGGCGTGTTCATCCGCGACCGCGACATGGGCAGCGTCGTCTCGGACATGCAGGACCGAGTAGAGAAGAACGTGAAGCTGCCGAAAGGCTACGAGATCACCTGGTCGGGCGAATTCGAGAACCAGGAGCGCGCGATGGCGCGCCTGTCGGTGATCGTGCCGATCTCGATCGGAATCATTTTCCTGATCCTGTTCGACGCCTTCAAGTCATTCAGGAATGCGCTGCTCATCATCGCGAACATCCCGTTCGCGCTCATCGGCGGCATCTGCGCGCTCTGGATCACCGGCATCTACCTGTCGGTGTCGGCGGCCATCGGCTTCATCGCCCTCTTCGGGCAGGCGGTACTCAACGGCGTGGTCATGGTGACCCTGTTCAACGACCTGCGCCAGCACGGCGTGTCGCCCGAGGAGGCGGTGGTCAAAGGCGCGCTGATGCGCCTCAGGACGATCCTGATGACTGCGCTGCTCGCGTCGCTGGGCCTGCTGCCGATGGCCCTCTCGCACGGCATCGGCGCCGAAACCCAGAAGCCGCTCGCGGTCGTGGTGATCGGCGGACTGGTGAGCGCGACCCTGCTCACGCTGTTCGTGCTTCCCGTGCTGTACGTGCTGTTCTCCAGGGTGCGCCAGCGCTCGCGCGCAACGCACGACGGGTCTGCCTGAGCCGCCAAGAAGGAACGCCATGGATCCCGATCGCACCGCGCCCCTCCACATCCGCAATCCTGCAGCCGCACCGGCCGAGGCGCCGCCGCCGCGCCTGCTGATCGTGGAGGACGACGGCAGCCTTGCGGCGGGCCTTGCGCGCGCGCTCGGCCTGGAAGGCTACAAGGTCGAGCACCTCGACTCGGGCGAAACGGCGCTGACCCGGGTCGCGGAGCAGGCGTTCGACCTTGTGGTGCTCGATATCGGGCTGCCGGGCATCGACGGCTTCGAGGTGCTCAGGCGCCTGCGGGCGGGAGGCCATGCTATGGCTGTCCTCGTACTCACCGCACGCGACGCCGTCGGCGACCGCGTGCACGGCCTGGACCTCGGTGCGGACGACTACATGACCAAGCCTTTCGCGCTGCCTGAGCTCGCAGCGCGCGTGCGCGCGCTCATCCGCCGCGGACAGACCCATACGGGGCCACGCGCGACGCACGGGCCCCTGGAGCTCGATCGCGCGGGGCGCCGCGCGTTCCTGGAAGGCGCCCCGCTCGAGCTGGCCGCGCGCGAGTGGGCGGTGCTGCAGATCCTGCTTGAAAAAGTCGAAAAGGGGGTGAGCAAGGAGTCGTTCATCGAGTCGCTCACCAACTGGGAGGAAGACCTGTCATCGAACGCGATCGAGGTGTACATCTCCCGCCTGCGCGCGAAACTGGAGCCGGCGGGAATCCGCATCCGCACCGTGCGCGGCTTTGGCTACATGCTCGAGGAGTTCAAGGCGCGCCGGGCGTAAGGCGCGGGCCGCTTGCCTGCGCGGATCCTTGCATTCGCCTTGCGCGCGAGTCAGCCGAGCGCAAGCGCCGCTTAAGTAGGTTGCAAGTCCGGTACCCGACAATCGCGCCTTCCCCTGAATGGCTGAAGGCCCATGCGCAAGTCCTTTTTCATCGGTGCGGTAGCGATCTGCGCGGCGGGATTCGCCGCCGGCGCTTACTGGAGCGCGCGCCGCGATGCCGCCACGGTCGGCGCGGTGCATGCCGCGCAGAGGGAGCCGGACGTGCTGCGTTTCGCCCCCGGTGCCCCGCAACTGGCGATGATGCAGATCCTCACCGCGCCGCTGATGCCCGTGCCGCTGGCCGAGCCGCTCAACGCGCGCATCGTTTTCGACGAAGGCGCGACGGCGCGCATTGCGAGCCCGGTCGCCGGCCGCATCGTCAGCCTCGGCGCGCAGCCGGGCGACTTCGTGAAAGCGGGCCAGGCGCTCGCGGTCGTCGACGCGCCCGACCTGGGCGCGGCGCAAGCCGATTTCGCCAAGGCCAGGGCCGACGAGCTGCGCAAGGCCCTCGGGTATGCGCGCGCGGACGAGTTGTTCAAGGGTGACGTGCTCCCGCGCAAGGACCTCGAGGCCAGCCAGGCCGACCTCGAGCAGGCGCGCGCCGAATCGCAACGCGCGGGCCTGCGCCTGGCCAATCTCAACCCGCGCAATTCGCCCTTGGCCGGCCAGCGCATGGTGCTTTCGGCACCCATGGCGGGCGTGGTCGTCGAGCGCAAGGCCAATCCGGGCATGGAAGTGCGCCCGGACCTTTCCGACCCGCTGTTCGTCGTGACCGACCTGAAACGCGTGCAGGTGCTGGTCGACGTTCCTGAAGCGCACCTCGCCAAGATCGGCGTCGGCCAGCGGATCGGCGTGCAGGTCGACGCGTTCCCGGAGGAGCGCTTCGGCGGCCGGGTGGAGCGCATTTCGCCGGCGGTGGACCCGGCCACGCGGCGGGTGCAGGTGCGCTGCTCGGTCGACAACGCCGACGCGAAGCTCAGGCCCGAGATGTATGCGCGCGCGACCCTGCTCGCGGACGAGCACCGCACCGCGGTGCGCGTGCCGAACGCGGCGCTGGTCACGCAGGGCGTGCAGCACTTTGTCTTCGTCGAGCGCGAGCCGGGCGTGCTCGTGCGCCGCCGCGTCGGGCTTGCCGTGCAGGATCGCGAATACAGCTACCTTTCCTCGGGCGTCGCGCAGAACGAGCGCGTGGTGACCTCCGGCGCCCTGCTGCTCGCCTCCGAACTCGCGTCCGGCCAATAGCGTGCGGCCGTAAATGCTGAGCCGGCTGGTCACGTTTGCGCTGACCCAGCGCGTTTTCGTGCTGCTGCTCGCGGTGGCGCTGCTGGCCTTCGGCCTGCGCGCGCTCGACGACCTGCCGATCGAGGCTTTCCCCGACGTGCAGGACGTGCAGGTGCAGGTCGTCACGCAGTACCCGGGCCAGGCGCCCGAGGAGGTCGAGCGCGCCGTGAGCCTGCCCATCGAGCGCGAGATGTCCGGCGTGCCGCGGCTCACGCAGTTGCGATCGGTGTCCATCACCGGCCTGTCGGTCGTCACCCTGACGTTCTCCGATCGTACCGACGACTACTTCGCGCGCCAGCAGGTGCTCGAGAAACTGCAAACCGTGACCTTGCCCCCCGGCGTGCAGCCGGGCCTGGGTCCGCTGACTACCGCGGTGGGCGAGGTCTACCGCTACATCCTCGAAACGCCGCCCGGCATGGCGCCCACCGAAATCCGCGCCCTCCAGGACTGGCATATCCGCCCCGTGCTGCGCATGGTGCCCGGGGTGGCCGACGTGGTGTCGTTCGGCGGCGAAGTGAAGGAATACCAGGTGCAGGTCAACGCCTTTGCGCTGCGCCGGTTCGGGGTCACGCTCGACCAGGTCAGCCAGGCCGTCGCGGCCAACGGCGCGAATGCCGGCGGCGGGCTCCTGCGGCGCGGGGACGAAGCGCTGGTGGTGCGCTCGATCGGCCTGTTTTCTTCGCTTGAAGACCTGCGCGGCACGGTGGTCGTCGCGCGCGGCGGGCGCACCGTTCTCGTGTCGGACCTCGCGGAAGTGGTGGTCGGCCCGCGCCCGCTCTCGGGCATGGTCGCGTGGAACGAACGCGACAGCGTGGTGGAGGGCATCGTCCAGATGACCAAGGGCAACGATGCGGCCAAGGTCGTCGGCGCCCTCAAGGCGCGCGTGGAGGAAGTGCAGAAGAAGCTCCCGGCCGGGGTGCGCATCCGCCCGATCTACGAGCGCACCGAGCTGATCCGCCACACCGTGAGCACGGTCGTGGAGAACCTGGCGGTGGGCGCCGCGCTGGTCATCGGCATATTGCTCGTCTTCCTGCGCAACTGGCGCGCCGCGCTGATCGTCGGAGCGGTGATTCCGCTGTCGCTCCTGTTCGCTTTCATCCTCATGGACGCGCGCGGTGTCTCGGCCAACCTGATTTCGCTCGGCGCGATCGATTTCGGCATCATCATCGACAGCGCCGTGGTGCTGGTCGAGGCGCTGATGGTCAAGCTCGCGCTCGCCCGCGACGACGCGGTGGCGCAGCACCACAGCTACGGCCACCGCCTGCACCTGCTCAAGAACACCGTCGTCGAGCTCGGCCACCCGATCCTGTTCTCTAAAGCGATCATCATTACCGCCTTCCTGCCGATCTTCACCTTCCAGCGCGTCGAGGGAAAGATCTTCTCGCCGGTCGCGCTGACCCTGTCCTTCGCGCTCGCCGGCGCGCTGCTGCTGACGCTGACGCTCGTGCCGGCGCTGCTTTCGTGGGCGGTGCGCGGCGACGGCATGGCCGAAAAGCACGTCGCCTGGCTCGACCGGCTGCAGGAACGCTATCGCGCGCTGCTCGCCTACACGATCGGGCATGCGGGGACGATCGGGGCCGGATCGCTGCTTGTGCTCGGCGTGGCGCTCGCATCCGCGCCCCTGCTGGGCACCGAATTCCTGCCCAAGCTCGACGAGGGCAACATCTGGCTCACCATCACGCTGCCCTCGGCCAGCGCGCTGGACAAGACCAAGGAGGTCGAGCGCAACGTGCGCGCGATCCTGTCGGGCTACCCCGAGGTGAGGCAGGTCATCACCCAGGTCGGGCGGCCCGACGACGGCACCGATCCCAAGGGGCCGAACAACCTGGAGATCCTCGCCGACCTGCAGCCGCGCTCCGCGTGGCGCTTCGCGGACAAGGAGGCGCTGGTCGCCGACATGGCTGCGAAGATCCACGCCACTCCCGGCCTGCCGACCAACTTCTCGCAGGTGATCCAGGACAACGTCGAGGAGGCCCTGTCCGGCGCGAAGGGCGAGATCGTGGTCAAGGTGTTCGGGCCGGACCTCGTGATCCTCGAGGACCTGGCGTCGCGCACCGTGGACGTCCTGAATGCCATCCAGGGCGCCACCGATGTCGCGGCGATCAAGATCGGCGGGCAAAGCGAAGTCGATATCACCCTCGATCGCAGCCGCCTCGCGCGTCTCGGCATTTCGGTCAACGACGCCAATGCGATGGTGCAGACCGCGCTGGCGGGAAGCGCGGCCAACACATTCTTCGAAGGCGACCGGAGGTTCGACATCACGGTGCGCCTCGCCAAGCCGCACCGCGACGCGGTCGACGACATCGCCAACCTGCAGGTGCCTTTGCCGGCCGCGACGGGCGGGCCAGCCGGCAGCACCATCAATCTGGCGGAAATCGCCAAAGTCGAGGTGCGCCAGGGCGCCGCGCGCATAACACGCGAAGCCGGCGGCCGCAGCGTGGCGATCAAGGTCAATCTCGTGAATCGGGACCAGGGCGGGTTCGTGGCCGAAGCGCAGGCGAAAGTGGGCGGCGCCGTCAAGCTCCCGCCGGGTTACACGCTCACCTGGGGTGGCCAGTTCGAAAACCAGCAGCGTGCGGCGAAGCGCCTGCGCGTGATCGTGCCGATTTCTGCGTTGGCGATCTTCTCGCTGCTGTTCTGGGCGTTTCGCTC
Source organism: Pseudomonadota bacterium (assembly GCA_031380765.1). GTDB lineage: Bacteria > Pseudomonadota > Gammaproteobacteria > Burkholderiales > SG8-39 > SZAS-79. The sequence continues at coordinate 21,143 of JANMXB010000529.1, forward strand.
CGTGCGCCAGTCGCTGCTTGTTCTGGCAATGGTCCCCTTCACGGTCATCGGGGGCATCGCGGGCCTCGGGCTGGCGGGGCTTCACCTTTCCGTGTCGGCCGCGGTCGGCTTCATTGCCGTGGCGGGGATCTCCGTGCAGAACGGCGTGATCATGCTCGAGCACATCCTCGAGCGTATGCGCAACGGCGCCGACCCCGCCCGCGCAACCATCGAAGGCGCCACCCAGCGCTTGCGTCCGGTGCTGATGACCGCGCTGATGGCCGGACTGGGCCTGCTGCCCGCCGCTCTGTCCCACGGTATCGGGTCGGAGACCCAACGGCCGTTTGCGGTGGTGATCGTGGGCGGGATCGTGAGCGGCACGCTGTTCACCCTGCTGCTCCTGCCGCTGCTGTTCAAGCGATACGGTGCCGACAGCGTTTCCGCGCAAGCCGGATAGCCCGCGCCGCCCGCTGTTCATTTCTTCCCAAGGAGCCATCATGCAAGCGCAATCGCCCGCCAACCCCGCGCCCTTCCCCCCGCCTCTCGCCCAGGACAAGCGGCTTCGACGCGTGGCCATCGTGGAGGACGACATGAGCCTCGCCGCAGCCCTCAACGGCGGCCTCGTCGCCGAGGGCTACCAGGTCGAGCAGTTCCATGCGGGGGAGCCCGCCCTGGCGCGGGTCGGCGCGGCCCCCTTCGACCTCATGGTGCTCGACGTGGGCTTGCCCGGCATCGACGGATTCGAGGTGCTCCGGCGGCTTCGGCTGGACAGCCACTCGATGCCGGTGCTCATCCTCACCGCGCGCGACGCGGTCGGCGACCGGATCCACGGCCTGGACCTGGGGGCCGACGACTACATGACCAAGCCGTTTGCGATCCCCGAACTGTCCGCCCGCGTGCGGGCGATCCTGCGCCGGGGTCAGGCCGTCGAGGGCATGCGGACAGTGCACGGGCCGCTCGAAATCGACGGCGCGGCGCGCCGCGCGTTCCTCCACGGAGTGCCGCTGGACCTCGCCGCGCGCGAATGGGCGGTGCTGAAGGCGCTTCTCGCGAAGGTCGAAAAGGTGGTGAGCAAGGAGTCGATCATCCAGTCCCTCATCAACTCGCAGGAGGATCTCACCTCGAACGCGATCGAAGTTTACATCTCGCGGCTGCGCGCGAAACTGGAGCCCGCCGGAATCCGCATTCGCACCGTGCGCGGCTTTGGCTATATGCTTGAGGAATTCCAAGAACGCGCCTAGGCGCATCCCTGAATGAGCAAGCTTTCCTGGCGCGAGCACCGCCTCGCGCCGCTGCTGGTCTTCGCCCTGATCTACTGTTCCGGCTCGCTGGCGATGCGCGTCGTGTTCGCGAACTCGGGCGGCGACCACCAGGTGCTTGGTGCAGGCGAGATCGTGCGCGCTTACGCCCTCGGCCTGTATTTCGACCTTGCCGCGTTCGTCTACGGGGCGGTTCCTCTGGTGCTTTATCTCCTGCTCGCGCCGGGCTGGATCTTCCACCGCCGCTGGCATCGCGTCCTGTGGTTCGTCATGGCGTGGGCGCTGGTCTTCGGGATGCTGTTCCTGTTCGTCGCCGAATGGTTCTTCTGGCAGGAGTTCCGCACGCGCTTCAATTTCATTGCGGTCGACTACCTGCTTTATACGCGCGAGGTGATCGGCAACATCCGCGAATCCTATCCGGTGGGGCGCATCCTGCTTGCGCTCGCGGCGCTCGCGGCCGTGATCGTCTGGTCGTTGCGCGACCGGCTGCTCGCGCCGCTGCGCGCGCCGCGCGAGACGTCGGAAAAGTTCCTGCGGCGGCTGGTGTGGGCTGTCCCCCTGCTGGTCGCGCCGGTGCTTGCCTTCATGTGGATCGACCGCACCCAGCGCGACTTCTCGGTCAATCCGCTGGCCAACGAGCTGGCCGGCGACGGCCTGTACGAGTTCTTTTCCGCGGCTTATCGCAACGAGCTCGACTACGTCACCCATTACGCAAGCCTCGACCCGGCGAAAGCGCGCGCCCTGCTGCGCGCGCGCCTGGAAACCCCGCACTCGAAGCTCGCGAGCGCGAATCCCGCCGACTTCGAGCGCAGCGTGCGTTATCCGCGCGGCGAAAAGCGCCTCAACGTGGTCCTCGTTTCGGTGGAGAGCCTGTCGGCCGACTTCATGGCGAAATTCGGCAACGCCAAGGGCCTCACGCCGCGCCTCGATGCGCTCGCCGACAAAGGCCTGTTTTTCACCCAGCTCTACGCCACCGGGACCCGGACCGTCCGTGGGCTCGAAGCGCTTTCGGTGGCCTACCCGCCCACGCCCGGCCAGTCGATCGTCAAGCGTCCGCACAACGACGGCATGTTCACGATCGGCTCGGTGTTCGGCGCCAGGGGCTACGACGTGCGCTACCTCTACGGCGGTTATGCCTATTTCGACAACATGCGCGGGTTCTTTTCCGGCAACGGCTACGTGGTGGAGGACCGCACGACGATTCCCAAGGAGAAGATCCATCACGAGAACATCTGGGGCGTGGCCGACGAGGACCTGTTCACGATGGCGCTCGAGCGCGCCGACGCCGCCCATGCCGGCGGAAAACCGTTCTTCCACCAGGTGATGACGACCTCCAACCACCGTCCCTATACCTATCCCGGCGGTCGCATCGACATCCCCTCCAAGAGCGGGCGCGACGGCGCGGTCAAGTACACGGACTGGGCAATAGGGGATTTCATCGACCGCGCGGCCAAGCACGCGTGGTTCGACGACACTGTGTTCGTCATCGTCGCCGACCACTGCGCCTCGAGCGCCGGGAAAAGCGACGTGCCGATCAACCGCTACCTGATCCCGATGGTGATCTATGCGCCCAGGCACATCCAGCCGCAGACAGTCGATCGCCTCATGAGCCAGATCGACATTCCGCCGACCCTGCTCGGGCTGCTCGGCTTTTCATACCAGAGCCAGTTCCTCGGCTATGACCTGTTCGACCTCGAGCCCGGACGCGAGCGCGCGTTCGTCTCCACCTACCAGGAGCTCGGGTTCATGCGCGAGGGCAAGCTCGTGGTCCTGCGCCCCGGGCGCCGCGTGAGCGTGGTCAGGCCCGATCCGCGCGACGGTTCGGCCGCGCCGGTGCCGCCGGATCCGCCGCTGACCGAGGAGGCCATCGCGTGGTACCAGACGGCTGCGGCGCTCTTCGGCGAGCACCGCTCGCGACAGAACGCCCGGTGATGCGCGTGCTCCCGACGGGCCGGGCGCGCCGGCGCTATCATTCGTGTCCCGCACTCTCCCGGCACCGGTCCCCAGACGCATGCGCATCCTGATTGTCGAAGACGATACGTCGCTGGCGGCCGGCATTGCGCGGATCCTCGAAGCCGAAGGGTATGCGGTCGACCAGATGAAGAGCGGCGAGCACGCCGCGATGGCGGCGCGCCAGGAGAGCTTCGACCTCGTCATCCTCGACGTCGGGCTGCCGGGGATCGACGGCTTCGAGGTCCTCAGGCGCCTGCGCGCCGAAGGCCGCGCGATGCCGGTGCTGATCCTCACGGCGCGCGATGCGCTGGACGACCGCGTACGCGGTTTGGACCTCGGCGCGGACGACTACATGGCCAAGCCTTTCGCGATGCCCGAGCTGGCCGCCCGCGTGCGGGCGCTCATCCGGCGCGGCCAGGCGCAGGCCGGGCCCAAGATCGTGCACGGACCGCTGGTCCTCGACACAAGCGCGCGGCGCGCAACGCTCAACGGCGAGCCGCTCGAGCTTGCCGCGCGCGAATGGGCGGTGCTCGAGGTGCTGCTCTCGCGCGTCGAGAAAGTCGTCAGCAAGGAAGCCATCATCCAGGCGATGGCGAGCTGGGGCGAGGAACTGTCGATCAACGCGATCGAGGTGTATGTGTCGCGATTGCGCGCCAAGCTGGAGCCGGCCGGCGTGCGCATCCGCACGGTGCGCGGATTCGGCTACATGCTCGAGGACTGCAAGGCGCGATAGTGCGATACAAGGCGCAATAGTGGGATATAAGGCGCACTGATGGCGGGGAGCCTGCGTGTCAACCTGCTCAGGTTGCTGATCCCGCCGGTCGCGGCGATCCTCGCCTCCGGTGCGATCGCCGCGTACTACCTTTCGATCGATCCGGCCGCCGAAGCCTACGACCAGTCGCTCATCAACACCGCGATTGCGTTGTCCGAGCGCATCAAGATCCACCAGGACCGGCCGGTCTTCGACCTGCCAAGCGCCGCCGAAGCGGTCGTGCGCACCGACAAGTACGACAAGGTCTACTACGTCGTGCGCGACCCCCAGGGGCAAGTCATCGCGGGCGACCAGGACATCCCGCTGCCGCCGGCAGGGGTGCGCGCCGACGAGGGCGTCATTGCCTACGACGGCGAATCGCACGGGCGGCGCCTGCGCATCACCGCGCTGTTCGTGCCTTGCGGCAGCGGCGTGTGCACTGTGAACGTTGCCGAGACCACCCTCAAGCGCGAGCGCCTCGCGCGCGACATTCTCATCGGCAGCGTGCTGCCGCAGGGACTTCTCGCGGTCCTCACCCTCGTGCTCGTGTGGTACGGGGTCACGCGCGGCCTCGCGCCGCTCGCGCGCCTGTCCGACGAGATCCGCGAGCGCTCGCCGCGCGACCTGCGCCCGATCAACGAGCGCGGCGCGCCGGCGGAGGCCGAGCCTCTGGTCGCCGCGCTGAACAAGCTCTTCGACCAGGTGGACGAGTCGAACCGCAACCAGCAGCGCTTCCTCGCCAACGCCGCCCACCAGCTCAGGACGCCGCTGGCGGGCCTGCAGGCGCATACCGAGCTGGCCATGGCCCAGCCGGTGCCCGAGGCCTGCCGCGCGGAGCTCGAGTTCGTGCACAGCGCCACCATCCGGACGGCGCGCCTGGCCAACCAGCTGCTTGCGCTGGCGCGCGCCGAGCCCGGCGGCAACCGGCCCACCGACTTCGCGCAGCTCGAGTTGCGCCAGATCGTCGAGGAGTGCGCCGACGAATGGGTGCACCGGTCGCTGGACAAGGACGTGGACCTCGGCTTCGACCTTGCGCCCGGCAGCGTGACGGGCGACGCGTTCCTGCTGCGCGAGCTGCTCGTGAACCTCATCGGCAACGCCGTCGAGTACACGCAGCCCGGCGGCCATGTCACCGTGCGCACCGGCCGGGCCGCGGACGGCTCGTTTCTCGAAGTCGAGGACGACGGCCCGGGCATCCCGGCCGCCGAGCGCGAGCGCGTGCTCGAGCGCTTCTACCGCCTGCCGGGTACAGCGGGGACCGGCAGCGGCCTGGGCCTTGCCATCGTGCGCGAAATCGCCCTGGCGCACGGCGCGCGCGTCGAGATGGCCGAGGGCCAGGGCGCCCGGGGTTGCTGCGTGCGATTGATTTTCCCGTTGTCCGCCCCAACTTACAGATAGGCGGCTTGACCGGCTTTTACCCCGGGCACCTTCGGTCCCTTGGCTTGACCACCCCCAAGGCGTCCTCTACCCTCGAGCGCAGGATCGGCCAGGAGCATTGCATGGATAGCGTAGACATCGAAGTCCTCAGGAGCGCACAGGCCTGGATGGCCGCGGGCCATCGCGTGACGCTCGCCACCATCGTGAGGACGTGGGGTTCGGCGCCGCGTCCCGTGGGTGCGCTGCTGGTCATCCGGGATGACGGCCTCGTTTCCGGCTCGGTTTCGGGCGGCTGCGTGGAGGACGACCTGATCGAGAAGGTGAAGTCCGGCGGTCTCGCGAAGGACAAGCCCGCGATCATGACTTACGGCGTCACCAACGAGGAGGCCACGCGCTGGGGCCTGCCGTGCGGCGGCACCCTGGAACTCGTCCTCGAGCCGTTGTCGGCGCAAAGCGGCGTCGCCGAGCTGCTCGAGACCATCGGCAAGCAGCAGCTCGTTTCGCGGCGCCTGGAAATCGACACCGGCAAGGTCACCCTCACCGCGGGCAAGTGGTCGGACATGCTCGAGTTCGACGGCAAGGTGCTCTCGACGGTGCACGGTCCGCGCTGGCGGCTGATTCTCATCGGCGCCGCGCAGCTCACGCGGTATCTCGCTGAAATGGCGCGCATGCTCGACTACCAGGTCGTGGTGATCGATCCGCGCGAGGAGTACTACACCGGCTGGGACATGCCGGGGC
>JANMXB010000537.1:0-6347 GCA_031380765.1 Pseudomonadota bacterium
CTTCCCATTGCCGGGTTCCGGGACGTGTACCACGTTTCCAATGTCGACAAGGCGCTGCAGGGGCTCCCGTCCAGCGCGAACGAAGCGCTCCGCTCCCTGTACGAAAAGATGCTCAAGCTCGGCGGCCAGCGCTTCACCGTGAAGCCCTCCGCGATGCCGGTGATGGACGAGCTGTTCGAGGAGCTGCCCAACTTTTCCGAGGTCCTCGAAGATATCCGCAAGCACCTTGCGCTGTGCATCGACTCCAACGACTCGATCGAGCTGCCGCCGATGCTGCTCCTGGGCGAGCCCGGCATCGGCAAGACGCATTTCGCGCGCCGGGTCGCGCAGCTGCTTGGTACCGGTTACGGATTCGTGCCGATGAGCTCGCTCACCGCGGGCTGGGTCCTGTCGGGCGCGTCCTCGCAATGGAAGAACGCCAAGCCCGGCAAGGTGTTCGACACGTTCATGAATGGCGACTACGCAAACCCGGTCATGGTGGTCGATGAGATCGACAAAGCCTCGAGCGACGGCCACTACGACCCTCTCGGCTCGCTCTACGAGCTGCTGGAGGTGGGCACTGCGACCCGCTTCGTGGACGAGTTCGTCGAAGTGCCGATCGATGCGTCCGGCGCGGTCTGGATCGCCACCGCAAACGATGCCGCGCGCATTCCGGATCCGATCCTCAACCGCATGAACGTCTACGAAATCGAGCCGCCCGACGCCAAAGGGGCTGCGCGCATCGCGAAGTCCATCTATCGCGAGATCCGCACCGGCCATGACTGGGGCAAGGCGTTCCCCGACGAGCCCTCGACAGCGCTGGTCGAGAAGCTCTCGGCCTACGGCCCGCGCGAGATGCGCCGCGCAATCCAGTCGGGATTCGGCAATGCCAAGCTGGCGGGGCGCGCCGAGATCACGCCCGAAGACGTGCAGGAAAGCCGCGCCGCAAAAAGGCAGCGGATCGGTTTCTAAGCCGCGGCGCACTCGGACCGATGGCAGCATTTCGGCTGGAGAGCCGCGCCAGTACTGGACTCGCGGCCGAATTTGGCAGTATTAGTCCGGCCGCTCAGGTGTAGGCCAGCAGCCTGCCGCAGGCGATCACCGTAAGCCAGATCACGAGCGAAAGCGCCGCCGATGCGCGCGCGGCGAGCGGTGGCATCACCTCCACGTCCCACGCCGCCGCGCCGCGAAATACAGTGGCATGAAAGATCGCCGCATTGAACACGCCGGCCATGACCAGGCCCATTTTGAGCACGAACACGGGGCTCGCGATGAAATCGGTCGCGTGGGCGGCAAACATCATGAGGCCGCTCGGAACGATCAGCAGGAAACTTCCCACGGTCCACGGCAGCGTGTGGGCCGCGAGCTTGCGCACCGGCAGGCTGCGCGAGAACCCGAGGAGCCGCAGGTCGAGCACCGCGATCGAGCCGACGAGGATCGCCAGGCCGATGATGTGGATCGTCTCGACCGCCGGGTACAGCCAGATCGACTTGCGCATCGCCAGGCCCAGCGCCGTGGATTCGATGACTCCCATCGGCGCCATGGGAAAGCCCTAGCGCAGTTCTACGGTCTTGCCACCGGCGGTGATCCGCTCGGCGCGCATTTCTTCGGGCTTGTTGCGGTTTGCATATCCCTCGACCGTCACTTGCGCGCCGACCTTGAGCGCTTCCTTGGCGAGGCCGCGCGCTTCCATGCGCGAAGGCGGTGCAAGCACGGCCTGCCAGGTCTTCCCGGGTGTCTCGAGCTTCACGTAACCATGGGGGTGCTCGTAGCCGGACTCCGCGATCCTTCCGGAGAGCTTGAGCAGCTTGTCGGAGTCGTATTCGCTCCAGCCGTGGTGCGCGAGAACGGTGAGCGGAAGTGCCGCAAGCGCGATGACCAGGCGACGCAGCTTCATTTGGAGTTCTCCATTGGAGGATGGCCCGATCAGAGCCGCTGCTCGACCCACGGTTTCACCGATTCGAGGGCGCCCCCGAGCTTCGCGGGCTCGGTGCCGCCCGCCTGCGCCATATCGGGGCGCCCCCCGCCTTTGCCGCCCACTTGCTGGGCGACGAAATTGACGAGGTCCCCCGCCTTCACCTTTCCTGTCAGGTCGGCCGTGACGCCGGCAATCAGCGCAACCTTGCCGTCCACCACCGCGGCAAGCACGATCGCCGCCGACTTCAGCGTCGCCTTCAGCTTGTCCATGGTTTCGCGCAGCGCCTTGGCGTCCGCGCCTTCGAGGGTCGCGGCGAGGACTTTTGCGCCCTTCACATCCACGGCCTGCGAGGCCAGGTCGTCGCCCTGCGACGAAGCCAACTTGGACTTGAGCCTTGCAAGCTCCCGTTCGAGGCTTTTCACGTTGTCGAGGATCTGCGCGATGCGAGCCGTCAGGTCCTGGGGCTGAGCCTTGAGCGCCGAAGCTGCCTCGGCAAGACGCGCCTCCTGCTGCTGGACGAAAGCCAGCGCGCCTTCTCCGGTCACCGCTTCGACCCGGCGAATGCCTGCGGCCACGCCGGTCTCGGAGACGATCTTGAACAGGCCGATGTCGCCGGTGCGCTGCACGTGGGTGCCGCCGCACAATTCCGTGGAGAACTCGCCCATCCCCAAAACGCGTACCTCGTCGCCGTACTTTTCGCCGAAGAGGGCCATTGCGCCGGCCTTGATCGCGTCGTCGTATTTCATGGTGCGCGCCTGCACCTCGCTGTTGCGCCGGATCTCCCGGTTGACGATTTCCTCGACCTTGCGGATCTGCGCTTCGGTCATCGGCTCGTTGTGCGAGAAATCGAAGCGGGTCTTTTGGGCATCCACGAGCGAGCCTTTCTGCTGCACGTGCTTGCCAAGCACTTCGCGCAATGCCGCGTGCATCAGGTGGGTCGCGGAATGATTCCACGCGGCCCGCGAACGCGACCCGACGTCGACCTGGGCGCTCACCTCGTCGCCGATCTTGATCGCGCCGGCCTTGAGCGTACCGTGGTGACCGAAGACGTCAGACTGGATTTTCTGCGTGTCGTCCACCGTGAAAGTGCCGCCGGGCGCCGAGAGTTCTCCACGGTCGCCGACCTGGCCGCCGGATTCGGCATAGAACGGCGTCTTGTCGAGCACGACGACGCCCGAATCGCCCGCCGCAAGCTTGTCGACCTGGGTTCCATCCCGATACAGGGCGACGATTTTTCCCTTGAGCGTCAGCGTGTCGTAGCCGCGGAACTCGGTCTTTTTGCCCGAATAATCGAGGCTCGCGCCCACCGAGAACTTCGACGCCGAGCGCGCGCGCGCGCGCTGCGCCTGCATGGCGGCCTCGAATCCGGCGAAATCGATCTGGATGCCGCGCTCGCGGCAGATGTCGGCCGTCAGGTCCACGGGGAAACCGAACGTGTCGTAGAGCCTGAACGCCGTCTCGCCATCGAGCATGGGGGATTCGCCCGCGAGCGCGCCCTCGAGCACGCTCATGCCATTCTCGAGCGTCTCGGCGAATCGCTCTTCCTCGGTCTTGAGCACCTGCGCCACGCGATCCTTGATCGCGGTGAGTTCGGGGTACGCCGCGCCCATCGCGCGGTCGAGATCCTCGACGAGCTTATGGAAGAACGGCTGCTTCTGCCCCAGCTTGTAGCCGTGCCGGATTGCGCGCCGGATGATCCTGCGCAGCACGTAGCCGCGGCCTTCGCTGCCCGGAATCACGCCGTCGACAATGAGGAAGGAGCACGCGCGGATGTGGTCCGCGATGACGTTGAGCGAAGGGTTCTTGAGTTCTTTTGCGCCGGTTTCGCGCGCCGCGGCGCGGATCAGGTCCTGGAAGAGATCGATCTGGTAGTTCGAATGCACGCCCTGCAGCACCGCGGCCACGCGCTCCAGGCCCATGCCCGTGTCCACCGAGGGCTTGGGCAGCGGGTGCATTTCGCCCTTCTCATCCCGGTTGAACTGCATGAACACGAGGTTCCAGATCTCGATATAGCGGTCGCCATCCGCGTCCGGGGACCCCGGCGGACCGCCCGCGACTTCGGGACCATGGTCGTAAAAAATCTCGCTGCACGGCCCGCACGGCCCGGTATCGGCCATCTGCCAGAAATTGTCCGACTGGAATTTCTGACCGCCCGGCTTGTCGCCGATCCGGACGATGCGCTCCTTGGGTACGCCGATGTCCTTCGCCCAGATGTCGTAGGCGTCGTCATCCGTGTGGTAGACCGTGACCCAGAGCTTGTCCCTGGGCAGCTTGTAGACGTTGGTAAGAAGATCCCACGCGAAGGCAATCGCATCCTTCTTGAAATAGTCGCCGAAGGAGAAGTTGCCGAGCATCTCGAAAAACGTGAGGTGGCGCGCGGTGTAGCCGACGTTCTCGAGGTCGTTGTGCTTGCCGCCCGCGCGCACGCTGCGCTGGGAGGTGGTCGCGCGCGTATAGGCGCGCTTCTCCTTGCCAAGGAAGGCATCCTTGAACTGCACCATGCCCGAGTTGACGAAAAGCAGCGTCGGGTCGTTGGCGGGCACCAGGGAGGACGAGGCAACGATCGTATGACCCTTGGACTTGAAGTACCCGAGAAAACTCGAGCGGATCTCTGCGCTTTTCATTGGATTGACTTGGAAGTAATGCGGAAATACTTCGGGAACCGCGAATCCCCCCGATTGTAATTGGTAATTGCATCGTCTAAATGAAAGGCCGTGCGGATCGTCACCCGCACGGCGTAAAGGCCCCTGCAAGGAGCTCGCTGCCGGTTACGCCGTCAGGCGGCCGTACTTGAGGAGCCTCGAGCGGACTCCGTGCTGAGTGCGCTGGTGCTCGAGCGCCAGTTCGGCAATCGCGCGGCCGGCGTCGAAGCCCGCGAGCAGCGTGCGGTCCTCGTCTTCGGTCCACGGCGCGCCGGTTTTGGCCGGCAGGCTTTCGCGCCGCTTCTCCGTCCGCTCGCGCAGCTCAAGGGCTTGTGCAGCGACAAACAATGCGCGCACGGTCTGCGGACGCTGATACGGACTTTCGGCCGCGAAAACTTCGCCGGTATCCGGATCGACGCCGTTGGCCAGCGACCTTACGACTTCCAGAGCTTCTGTCTGATTCATTTTTTATTCACCTCCTTTCGTATGAGACCGGAGATGAACGCGCTCAGGGCGCGGGAGGATGACGCCTATCCCTCTTCAGAACTATCCGCCGTATTACCATCGTTTCCACTCAGTACCTTGCGGATGGTGTCGTGCGAAAAACCGCGCGCCGCGAGAAAGCGCATTTGCTTGGCGCGATCCGCGCGCGATGACGCAGGCTCGCGGAATTTGCGCTTCCAGATCTGCCTCGCGCGCTCGACCTCGGTCGACTGGGCCTCGGCGGCAACCCGCTCGATGGTCTCGTCGGCGATGCCTTTCGCGCGCAGGTCGTGGCGAATGCGCGACACGCCGAACTTGCGCGAGAGCGTATTGGCGCGCGACTCGGCGACCCTGTCTTCCGAGAGCAGTTTGCGGCGGACGAGCTCGTCGAGCAATTGCTCGACGGCCGCGACCGATTCGGCGTGCTGCGTGAGTTTCCTGACGAGTTCGGCGCGCCCGTGATCGCGGCGCATGAGCAGGCGAAGCGCGCGGGCCTTGAGTTCCCGCGGGGTGTCCGGCCCGCTCTTTTCTTCGGCATCGCCCATCACCGGGCGCCGGTTCACCCTTGGCCGCGCTTGCGGCTGGACACCGAGACTACTACGCCGTCGGGGGCTGCCTCTTCCTCGTTCGCAGCGACCGGCGCCTCGATTCTGCCCGCGGCGATGCCGGCGGCATTGCGGATCTTGGCTTCGATTTCCTTCGCGATTTCGGGCCGCTCCTTGAGGTACTCGCGCGCGTTGTCCTTGCCCTGGCCAAGGCGATCGCCGTTGTAGCCGTACCACGCCCCGGTTTTCTCGACGATCTTGTGGATCACGCCCAGCTCGAGGATCTCGCCTTCGCGCGAGATGCCCTCGCCATAGAGGATGTCGAACTCGGCCTGGCGGAACGGCGGCGCCACTTTGTTCTTGACGACCTTGACGCGCGTCTCCGAACCGGTGACCTCGTCGCCTTTCTTGATCGCGCCGATGCGGCGGATATCCATGCGCACCGAGGCGTAGAACTTGAGTGCATTGCCGCCGGTGGTGGTCTCCGGATTGCCGAACATTACGCCGATCTTCATGCGGATCTGGTTGATGAAGATCACCAGCGTGTTGGTGCGCTTGATGTTGGCGGTGAGCTTCCTCAGCGCCTGGCTCATGAGGCGCGCCTGCAGGCCCATCTGCGGCTCGCCCATCTCGCCTTCGATTTCGGCCTTGGGGGTGAGCGCGGCGACCGAGTCGATCACGATCACGTCGACCGCGCCGGAGCGCACGAGCATGTCGGCGATCTCCAGGGCCTGCTCGCCGGTGTCCGGCTGGCTGATGAGGAGCTCGTCGATGTTCACG
>JANMXB010000573.1:0-3184 GCA_031380765.1 Pseudomonadota bacterium
GCCCCGGATCAGGGGCGAATCAGGCGGACTGGTGTAGCGGGGGTCGCTCGAGCTGGGCGGGGACGACGCCCGTCACGCGCTGCTCGAGGAAGGGGATGCGGCTCGCGCCGATGGGCGCAAACGAAACAGAATTCCAAGCAGAGGGGACTACCGCGCCTCCAACGCAACAGGCGGTGCAAGCACTGCAAGCGGATGCCGTGGACGAGGACTGGTGATCGGTGTTTCCACCATGGCCGGCAGCATCGTGCCCTGAACCATCGTGCGCGTGATCGCCGGCGTGCTCGTTTGAGCCGTGATGATCCGGTGATTGGTCCATCGACATGGCTATCGCGGCGTGCTGGTTCTGCGCGCGGTCGCACATGGCAACCGCGGCCAGGCCTCGCAGCGGCAGGGCGACGAGTGCCAAGAGCAGAATCAGCGTTTTGAGCTTACGGATCATGTTTTAGACACTACCACGGGCGCCCGGATTCTACCTGCGTTGTCGCACAAAACGATCATGGGCGGCAATTTGGAGTCTTCCGAGCACGAAAAGTTCGAGTGCGCGCTCTTATCCGGTTCCGCAAAACTCGAGCTTGCCACAATGGGAAGGTCAAGCGCCAGCTGTTTTTGGGCGTCTTGCGGAAATGCTGCGATGGCAGCAATTTGCCTGCTTTACCTTGCTGGGAGCGGAGGTCGGCCAAAATATGGCAGCATTTGACAGGCCGTGCCGGATCCGGATTGGACAAACCCGCGACGCCCGGCCGACAATTCCTTCCCCCGAACCTGAAGGACAGAGCATGGAATACGGCGTCGTACCCCTTGAGGAAATCAAGCGCATCAGCGGCCTGGAACTGATGCAGGGACTGCTCGCGGGAAAGTACCCTGCGCCGCCGATCATGCGCGCACTGGAATTCAGCCTCGACCGGGTCGAGCACGGCGTCGCGGTTTTCTCGGGCGACGCCAAGTACGACCACTACAACCCGATCGGCACCGTGCACGGCGGCTGGGTGGCCACGCTGCTCGACTCGTGCATGGGCTGCGCCATGCACACCACGTTGAAGCCCGGGCAGGGATACACGAGCCTGGAGATCAAGGTGAATTTCGTGCGCCCGGTGCTCGACAAGACCGGACGCGTGAGCGCCGAGGGACGCGTGATCTACGCCGGCAGCCGCACCGGCACGGCGGAAGGCAAGCTCACGGACGCAAGCGGAAAGCTGCTTGCCCACGCGACCACCACCTGCCTGATCTTTCCGCTCTAGTTCGCGAGCCGCTTGCCGAAATCGCGCAGCACCTCGCGCGCGCAGTTGTGCCCGGGGGCGCCGGTGACCCCGCCGCCCGGGTGGGTGCCTGAGCCGCACATATACAGCCCTTTCAGCGGTCCGCGATAGTCGGCGTAACCCAGCATCGGCCGGGCAGAGTACAGCTGGGCGAGGGACAGGGCGCCGTGAAAGATAGCGCCGCCCACCAGACCGAACTGCGCCTCCAGGTCTGCCGGGGAGAGCGCGGTCTGCGCGATCACGCTCCGCCTGAATCCGGGCGCGTGGCCCTCCACGACATCGAAAATGCGCCGAATCGCCTCGTCCTTGCGCGTGCTCCAGTCTGCCGCGGGCGAGAAGTGCTGGCAAAAAAGGCTGGCTACGTGCGCACCTTTGGGTGCCAATGAATCGTCGAGCGTGCTGGGGATCAGCATTTCCACGATCGGCGCCTTCGAGATCCCCTCGGCCTTCGCATCGAGATAGGCGCGGTCCATGTAGCCAAGCGACGGCGCCATGATGATGCCGGAGGCATGATGCGGGCCGGCCTCGGGCAGGCACGTGAAGCGTGGAAGCTCCGAGAGCGCCACGTTCATGCGGAAGGTGCCCGATGCGCATTTCCAGCGCTCGATGCGGGCGACGAATTCGGGGGGCAACACGCCCCGCTCGATCAGATCGAGATAGAGCAGTTTCGGGTTCAGGTTGCCGATCACGCTTTTCGCTTCGATCGTGGATCCGTCCGCAAGCGTGACGCCGCGCGCCTTGCCGGCCGACACGTTCACGCTTTTGACCGCCGCGTCGCACTGGATCTCCACGCCAAGGCGCTTCGCCTCGGCCGCCATCGCCCGGGTGATCGCACCCATGCCGCCGATCGCGTGGCCCCACGCGCCCTTCTTGCCGTTCACTTCGCCGAAGCAGTGATGGAGCAACACATACGCGGTGCCCGGATGATGCGGGCTGGCGAAATTGCCCACCACCGCGTCGAATCCGAAAGCCGCTTTCACCGCCTTGCCCTCGAACCAGCCGTCCAGCATTTCGGACGCGCTCTGTGCAAACAGATTCAACAGGTCGCGGCGCGATTCCATGTCGAGCTGTTTCGCGAGGCGCCCCGCCCTCACCGCGCGCAGCAAATCCAGCGCGCCGCCGCCCACGTTGGGCGGGCATTCCAGGACGAGGTGCCGCAGCACGTCGGCCACCCGTTCGAGCATCGCTGCGTAGCGCGGCAGCCTGTCGGCGTCCCGCGCCGAGAATTTGGCGAGCTCAGCCTGCGTCGCCGCGGTCGTGGGACCGACCTTCAGGTAGCTGCGCTCATCCAAAGGCAGAAAATTGGCCACCGGCCGCTCGACGATCCGCAAGCCATGCTCGGCCAGCCGAAGGTCGCGGATGACTTTGGGATTCAAGAGGCTCACCGTGTAGGCGGCGACCGAGTTGCGGAAGCCCGGGTGGAACTCCTCGGTGACCGCGGCGCCGCCGACCACGGAACGGCGCTCGAGCACGCGCACCTTGAGCCCGCCGCGCGCGAGATAGCACGCACAGGCCAGGCCGTTGTGGCCTGCGCCGATGATGACGGCGTCGTAGCGGGCGCCAGCTTCTCGTGCTGCGTTCATTGGAGGGCGATTTCCCTGCGGCGATATACTCGGAGTATATGACCACCCCCTCAGAGACCCGCAACCTCGCCCTGTTCTGCGATTTCGAGAACGTCGCGCTTGGCGTGCGCGAAGCCAAGTACGCCCAGTTCAACATCGGCCTGGTCCTCGAGCGCCTGCTCCTCAAGGGCAGCATCGTGGTCAAGAAAGCCTACTGCGACTGGGACCGCTACAAGGACTTCAAGGCCGGCATGCACGAAGCATCGTTCGAGCTGATCGAGATCCCGCACGTGCGCATGTCGGGGAAGAACTCGGCCGACATCCGCATGGTCGTCGACGCGCTGGACCTGTGCTACACGAAATCGC
>JANMXB010000615.1:0-2285 GCA_031380765.1 Pseudomonadota bacterium
ATCCGCTCGCGTACCGAGGACACGATCAGCCTCGCGAACGGATGCGCGTGCTGCACCATCGCGGGCGACCTCACGAAGACCCTGATCGGCCTGGCCGGCCGCGAGGACCCGCCCGAAGCCATCGTGATCGAGGCGAGCGGCCTGGCCGATCCGCTGGGCATCGCGCAGATCGCGCTTGCCAACCCCGCCCTGCGGCTCGACGGCATTCTCGCGGTCGTGGACGCCGAGGCTGCGCTGCGTTTGGCCGCGGACCCGGCGTGCGGCCCGACTTTCGCAGCGCAAACCGCGGCCGCAGATTTAGTCATCCTCAACAAGGCCGACCTTGTGGATGCGGACGCGCTCGCCAAGGCGCATGCGCTGGTCGCTGAGCTCGCGCCGGGCAAGCCGGTGATCGAGACCTTGGAGGCCAACGTTCCGACTGACGTCGTGCTCGGCATCCAGAGCGCGCGCGAACTGCCTGCGCAATTCGCTGTCCCAACCGGGCATGCCGATGCCTTTCGAAGCTGGAGCGCCAGCACCGATGCACTCCTCGACGGCGCGCGGGTTCGCGGGATGTTGAGCGGCCTCCCGGCCGGCACGCTGCGCGCCAAGGGCGTCCTGTGGCTGTCCGGCGATCAAGCGCACCGCACAGTGTTCCAGCGAGTCGGACGGCGGTTCAGCTTCACCGCAGATGACTGGGGCGGCAAGACGCCCGGTTCCAGCCTCGTCGTAATCGGGCCTGCGGACTCAATTGACCCGGCCGCCCTGTCCCGCCGGTTCGAGTCCTGCCGGGCCTAGAGTGCTAGGCTCTCGCCCTTTGCGGCCTGATCATTCAAAATGAACCCAATCGATACCTTCCTCACCCTGCAGGAAATCGTTGCCGCCGCGCGCCGCAACCTCGCCCCGGGCCCGTGGAATTACCTCGCCGGTGCCACGGAAACCGAGACCACGATGCGCCGCAACCGGCTGGCGCTCGACTCGATCGCCTTCCGTCCGCGCGTGCTGAACGACGTGAGCAAGGTCGATTGCAGCGCCACCTTCATGGGCAAGCCGGTTCGCCTGCCGGTGATGCTCGCGCCGGTCGGCGGCATGGAATCCTTCGCCCCGGGCGCCGCAGCCGATGCGGCCAAAGGCGCCGCGCAATTCGGCATCCCGCAGATGCTCTCTTCGGTCTGCCAGCCCGGCCTCGAAGCCACCGCCGCCGCCGCGGACCCGCTGCGCGTCTTCCAGCTCTACGTGCGCGGCGACGACGCCTGGGTCGACGATTGGGTGCGCCGTGCCAAGGCCAATGGCTTCACCGCGTTCTGCTTTACCGTGGACAGCGCGCACTACAGCCGGCGTGAGCGCGACCTCGCCGGTCGCTTCGCCAAGCCGTGGCGGCCCGTGGACGGCGGCGGCATGCAGTTCCAGGCCGCGCTTTCCTGGGACCAGGTCAAGCGTTACAAGTCCAAGTACGACCTGCCGCTGATCCTCAAGGGCATCGCGACGGCCGAGGATGCCGAAATCGCGGTGCGCGAAGGGGTTGAGGTCGTGTATGTGTCCAACCATGGCGGCCGCCAACTGGACCATGGCCTGGGCAGCGCGGCGGTGCTGCCCGAAGTGCTGAAAGCCGTGAACGGCCGCGCCGAAGTCTGGGTCGACGGCGGCTTCATGCGCGGCTCGGACATCGTCAAAGCCATCGCTCTCGGCGCGCGTACTGTCGGCATCGGCCGCCTCACCTGCCTTGGATTGGCCGCAGCCGGCGTCCCGGGCCTTGTGCGGGTGCTGGAGCTGCTGGAGGAGGAGGTGCGCATCTGCCTCGGTTTGCTCGGCGTGACTTCGTTTGCGGGCCTTACGCCGCGGCACGTCACGAGTGCTCCGCCGGTCTTCGAGCCCCACGTGCTGAGCGCGTTCCCGCTGCTCGATGAATTTCCGGGACCCGGCCTGCCCTAGTCGTCTTTCCTGATCCGGAAAGTTAATTGGCAGGAGAGCCGCTCGTACGCTGTCTCTCTGGATATCAATTAGTGACTTTCTTTCAGAGCGGCCCGGCCGTCCCCAGCCCAACGCGCAGCGCCTCGGTATCGAAGAGCGTGCGCACGTCGATGTTCGCGAGGTTCACGTCGGGACCGAATTCCTTGAGCACCATCTTCTTCAGTTCCTCGATGTCGCAGCTGCGCACGCCCGAGATCCACGGCCCCGGCAGCTCGATCATGATCTTCTCCATCGGCAACCCGCGCTTGAGGACTTCGAGGGCTTCCTTCCTGGGCACGCCGTTGTCGACCAGCTCGGCGGCCTCGACCAGCACCAGCGTCGCACCTGCCTCGAGG
>JANMXB010000635.1:0-7179 GCA_031380765.1 Pseudomonadota bacterium
ACGCGGAAAAGCGTGATGCCGACGTCCTTGATGAAACCGAACTCGGCGAAGAGGTTGTAGCCCGTGACGAGCGTGTCGAGCGGGGTCTTGAGGAACATCTGGTCGATGAAGCCGCCCCAGGTGACGAGCGACCAGACCGCCAGGAACAGCACGAAGAAGATCGCGCCCAGCGCGATCCGGGTAATGCGCGAGACAGGCTTGAGGGGTTCGAAGATCATGGCTGCGCCGGGCGGCGCGGAGCCGGCTTTCTTCGGACGGTGCGTCCACGAACCGACCAATCGGGCGGCGTCCGCGCCCACTCCTTGAGGAAATCGACGAAGCGCCGCACGCGCACCGGCAGGTTCTGGCGGCTCGAATAGATGACGCTGATGTCGTAGGGCTCGGGCTCCCAGGCCGGCAGGACAATCGCCAGCCGGCCCGCCGCGATCTCCTCCGAAACCATGTAATACGGGTGCAGCGCGATGCCATGGCCGAGCAGCGCAGCCTGCTTGAGGGCTTCGCCGAAATTCGAGAACAGGGTCCCGCTGACCCTCACCGAGGCGCCCCCTGCGGCCCCCGCGAATCGCCAGATGCTGGTGGGCGACTTGAGCGAATTCACCAGGCAGTTGTGCCGCGCGAGCTGGGCGACCGAAGCCGGCGTGCCGCGCTTTTCGAGGTATGCGGGGGAAGCCACCAGCACCTGCGGCGCCCGGACGAGGGGCTGCGCCACGTAGCTCGCGTCCGGCAGCCTGGGCGCGATGCGCACGGAGAGGTCGAGACCTTCTGCAATCACATCGGTGCTGCCGGCGTCCAGGGTCAAGGCCACCTGGATTTCGGGATGGCGTGCGGCAAACGCCATGACCAGCGGCACCAGATGGAAGGTGCCGAACGCGGGCGGCGTTCCGACGCGCACCACGCCCTTGGGCGAGCGCACAGAGTCGCGCACCTCGGCCTCGATCTGCTCGAATCGCTGCATGAGCAGTTGCCCGCCGTCGAGCGCCGTAAGCCCGGCGGGGGTGAGGCCCACGCTCTTGGTGGTGCGGTTGAGCAGGCGCGCGCCGAGCAGGCGCTCGAGCGCCGCGACCTGCTTTGTCACGCTCGCCTTGGATAGGCCCAGGTGCCGCGCCGCGCCGGCAAAACTGCCCCGGCGCGCGACCTCGAGAAAGACCTGCATGCTGCGCAGGCGGTCCATGCACTGTTTCCTTTCTGGAAACGAAGAATTCGCCGGCCGATTCTACCGCGGGGCGCCTACCTGCCTAAAATAGGCCTTTCCCTGTGAGGAGCAGAAACATGCCGAACGTCATCCCGAGCGGCCATACCCTGGGCGCCACCATCGAAGGTCTCGATCTCGCGCGGCTCGCGGATGGGGAATTCGACGTCGCGATGAAGGCGCTGGGCGACTACGGCGTGCTGCGCTTCCCGCGCCAGGAACTCAGCGCGGCCGAGCTGAAGGCTTTCAGCGAGCGCTTCGGCGACCTGGAAATCAACGTCGCCAACGCCTACCAGGAGCCCGAAATCCCCGAAGTGATGATCCTGTCCAACATCGTCGAGAACGGCAAGCCGCTGGGCCTGTCGGACGCCGGCCAGAGCTGGCATACCGACATGTCCTACAGCAAGACGATCGCTTTCTGCAACGTGCTCTACGGGATCAGGATCCCGCATCGCAATGGCGAGCCTCTCGGCAACACGGAATTCTGCGACCAGCGCGCCGCGTACGATACCCTTCCCGATGAACTCAAGAAAAAGCTCGAGGGAAAGACGGTCCTGCACGACTTCAACAAGTTCTGGGAAATGATGCGGCGCGAAAAAGGCAGCGCGCGCCCGCCCCTCACCGAAGCGCAGAAAAAGGCCAAGCCGCCGGTGTCGCATCCGATTTTCCTGACCCACCCGATCACGGGCCGCAAGGCGCTCTACGCCAATCCCGGCTATTCAATGTGCATCAACGAACTGGGCGAGAAGGAAAGCGGCGAGATCCTGGAGTTCCTCTTCGAGCACCAGACCCGCCCGGAAATGCGGTTCGCCGCGCGCTGGCAGGTGGGCGACGTGCTGATGTGGGACAACATGCGCACCATTCACAATGCGGTCGCCGACTACACGCCGGAAGAGCCGCGCTACATCAAGCGCTGCCAAGTCATGGCGACGCGCTTTTTCAAGGAGGCGTCATGATCAGGAAGCTGGTACCGGTATGCATCGCTGCGCTCTTGGGCAGTGCTGGAGCGCTCACGAGCGCAGTCGCAAATGCGCAGGCCTACCCCACCAAGCCGGTCAAGCTGCTGGTCGGCTTCGCGGCGGGCGGCCCCACGGACGTGATCGCGAGGGTCATCGCACAGGACATGGCGGCCACGTTTACCGCGGGCGTCGTGGTCGAGAACAAGACCGGCGCCAATGCGCTGATCGCAACCCAGGAGGTCAAGCGCGCACCGCCCGACGGCTACACGCTGCTGATGACCACTCTTTCGCATAACGTGAACGCGATCCTGATGGCCGACAAGAAACCTTACGACCCCGTCAAGGACTTCGCCCCGGTCAGCCTGGTGGCGTTTCTGCCCCTGGTGATGGTCGCCAAGCCCGACTCACCCTTCAATACCGCGCAGGACGTGGTGAAAACCGCCAAGGCCAAGCCGGGCGAAGTTTCCTACGCTTCGGCAGGCAACGGCGGGTCGGCACACCTGGCCGGCGCTCTGGTGGAGTCGCTCTCGGGCACCAAGATGACCCACGTGCCATTCCGTGGCAACGCGCCGGCGCTCACCGAGGTCATCGCGGGCCGCGTGACCTTCATGTTCTATCCAATGATCGGCATCGCCGACCAGGTGGCGCAAAAGCGCCTCAAGGCGCTGGCGGTCAGCACCGAGAAGCGCCATCCCGACTATCCCGGCGTGGCCACGATGGCCGAGTCCGGATTTCCCGGCTTCGAGCAGTACACGCAGGGCCTGGGCATCGTTGCGCCCGCAGGAACGCCACAGCCGGTCGTCGAGAAGCTCAACCAGGTGATCCGCGCCTCGCTCGCGAAGCCGGAAACCAAGGAAAAGCTGAAGGCGCTCGGCGCGATCACCGAAGGCGGCAGCTCGCCGGCGGAATTCCGCGCGTGGCTGGGCAAGGATGCCGAGCGCTGGGCGAAAGTGATCAAGGCGGCCGGCGTCACGGCCGAATGACCTTGCCGGGCTACTGGAAGCTCAGGTCCACCATGTCCTTCGCCTTGACGTCCTTCGCGATCACGCGGTTGAACTTGAGCACGTCGATGGCAAAGTTCGTGAATTGCTGGTGCTCTTTCGCGTAGTAGACCTTGTTCGCGGCGCGGTCCTGCCACGCGATGAACGCCGCGGACTTGCCGAACTGCTCGCCGGTCTGCTTGACCGCGCTGCCCATCAACTCGTAGGCCCGGGCCGGCTCTCTCTTGATCATGTCCAAGGCCTCGAAGAAGCTGTCCACGGACGCCTTGACGATCTTCGGGTTCTTCTTGATGAAGTCGGTGCGGAACACGAGCGTGTCCACGACGACCGGATAGTCGACCGAGGTCACCAGGATCTTGCCTGCCTCGGGCTTGGCGCGCACCGCCGACAGGTACGGCTCATACGTTACGGCAGCATCGTTTTGTCCCGCGACAAAAGATTGCGCGGCAGGCTGCGAGCCCATCGTGGAACGGATCACATCCTGCATCGTCATGCCGTTTTTCTGCAGGATGTACGACAGCATGAAGTGCTGCACGGTACCCGGGCCGTCAACGGCCACGGTCTTGCCCCTGAGTTCCTTGATCGAATTGATGTTGTTGCGCACGACCACGCCGTCGCCGCCGTTCGACTTGTCGATCAGGAGCACCTGGACCGACGGTACGCCGGCCGCCGTCCAGACGATGTGCTGGTCGACGGTGGTTGCCGCGGCGTTGAGCGCGCCAGAGGCGAGCGCAGCGGAGCGCTGGACGGGAGCAATGAATCGGATTTCCACGTCGACGCCGTTCTTCTTGAAGATGCCGGCCTTGTCGGCCAGCGACAGCGGCGCGAATCCTGTCCAGCCGCTGATGCCGAGGATGACCTTTTCTTGTGCGAAAGCGGACGTGGAAACCGCAGCCGCGATCAGGGCGGCGATAAGTGTTTTCATTTCAGGACTCCCCGGGTTTTCCCTCGAAGCCGCCATTCTATGTGCAGCGTGCTGCGGCGCGCAATGGAACGCGCCCCGCGACTTCATATTCAGGCTGCCTGGCGTTGCCGGGTGACGAGCATACATCCGCGCGCCGAAGCCTGAGAAAATGCACGTTCACATAGGCAAGTTCGCATCCATGAGCGTGAATCGCGTCGACCACGTAGGCAGCCTGCTGCGGCCCGAGAGCCTCAAGGCCGCATTCATGCGCCACGCCACCAACCGGATGTCGCGTGAAGACCTGGACGCCGCGCAGGATGCGGCAGTACGCGAAATCGTCGCGAAGCAGGAAGTGCATGGCCTGCCGGTCGTCACCGACGGCGAATACCGGCGGCTGAACTGGCAGGTGAGTTTTTCCGAAGTTGCGGGCTGGGATATGTGGAATACCTCGTGGATGAATTTCCGCCAGAACCCGGAAAACCGCGCACCGACCGAGACCCCGTTTCAGAAAGGCGAGGACGCGGTGCTCTCCTTCCAGACGCCGGTCACCGAAAAGCTGCGCCTCGTGCGCAGCTTTCCGCTCGAGGAATACCTTTTTGCCGCTTCGGTCGCCAAGCGCCCGGTCAAGATTGCGTTGATGGGTCCGGACCGCGTGTGCCAGATGTGCGACATCGAGGGTTCGCGCCATCTTTATGCCGATTCCAATGCGTTTCTCGCCGACGTCGTTGCGATCCAGCGGCAGATGGTGACCGGGCTGGTGGACGCGGGCTGCCGGCACATCCAGCTCGACGAGCCGAGCTACACCGGGTACGTCGATCCGCCCACGCTCGAGCGGCTGCGCTCGCGCGGTGAAGACCCGCTCAGGAACCTCGATCGCGCCATTGCTGCCGACAACGCGGTGATTGCCGGCCTCAAAGGCAAGGCCACTTTCAGCCTGCACATCTGCCGCGGCAACCGCGCGAGCATGTGGCATCGCGAAGGCAAGTACGACCCGATTGCGGAGCGCCTGTTCGGCAACCTCGGGTTCGACCGGTTGCTGCTGGAATACGACACCGATCGCGCGGGCGGCTTCGAGCCGCTGCGCTACGTGCCCAAAGGCGTGATCGTGGTGCTGGGACTGATTACGACGAAGACCGGACGCGTCGAAACGGTGGAAGAGCTGAAGAAGCGCATTGACGACGCCGGCCGCTTCATCGACATCGGCCAGATCGCGCTCAGCCCGCAATGCGGTTTCGCCTCAGGCATCGCCGGTAACCTCCTGACGGAAGATGAGCAATGGGCGAAACTCGACGTGATGATGGAAACCGCGCGCCAGGTATGGGGGACCCAATGACAGCCAAACGCGAGGTACGAATAATTCGCGCGGCCCGCGGAACCGCTCTCTCGGCAAAGAGCTGGCTCACCGAAGCCCCGTTGCGCATGCTCATGAACAACCTCGACCCCGAGGTGGCGGAGCGGCCGGAAGAACTCGTGGTTTACGGCGGCATCGGCAAGGCCGCGCGCAACTGGGAATGCTACGACCAGATTGTCGCGAGCCTGCGTGCGCTCGAGGTCGACGAAACCCTCCTCGTTCAATCAGGCAAACCCGTCGGCGTATTCAAGACGCATGCGGACGCCCCTCGCGTCCTGATCGCCAATTCGAACCTCGTGCCGCATTGGGCGACCTGGGAGCATTTCAACGAGCTGGATCGCAAGGGCCTCATGATGTATGGCCAGATGACGGCCGGCTCGTGGATCTACATCGGCAGCCAGGGCATCGTGCAGGGCACTTTTGAGACGTTTGCCGAAGCCGGCCGCCAGCACTACGGCGGAAATTGGTCGGGCAAATGGATCCTCACCGGCGGCCTCGGCGGCATGGGCGGCGCGCAGCCGCTCGCGGCCACGATGGCCGGCGCCTCGATGCTCGCGATCGAATGCGACCCTTCGCGCATCGACATGCGCCTGCGCACCGGCTACCTCGACGAGCGCGCAAATACGCTGGACGAGGCCTACGCGATCCTCGAGCGCGCCGAAACCGAAGGACGCCCGGTCTCGGTAGGGCTGGTCGGCAATGCCGCGGAGCTCTATCCCGAAATCCTCAAGCGCGCGCGTTCTGGCGACATGAAGCCCGCCCTCGTGACCGACCAGACCTCGGCACACGACCCGGCCAACGGCTATTTGCCCGAGCACTGGTCGCTCGAGCGCTGGAAAGATTTGCGCAAGACCGATCCGGAGGAAGTCGCCATCTCGGCGCGCGAGGCGATCGCCAATCAGGTGCGTGCGATCCTCGGGTTCCAGGCGATGGGCATCCCGTGCGTCGACTACGGCAACAACATCCGCCAGGAAGCCAAGAACGTTGGCGTAAAGAACGCGTTCGACTTCCCCGGTTTCGTGCCCGCCTACATCCGGCCGCTTTTCTGCCGCGGCATCGGGCCTTTCCGCTGGGTGGCGCTCTCGGGCGACCCGGAGGACATCGCGAGGACCGACGCCAAGGTGAGGGAACTTTTTCCCCACGACCAGCACCTGCATCAATGGCTGGACATGGCCCAAAAGCGAATCCATTTCCAGGGTCTGCCCGCGCGCATCCTGTGGATCGGCCTGGGCGACCGGCATCGCGTCGGCCTCGCGTTCAACGAGATGGTGAGGACAGGCGAGCTCAAGGCGCCGGTGGTCATCGGCCGCGACCACCTCGATTCCGGATCGGTTGCCAGCCCCAACCGCGAAACCGAATCGATGAAAGACGGTTCGGACGCCGTTTCCGACTGGCCGATGCTTAACGCGCTCCTTAATTGCGCGAGCGGCGCCACGTGGGTTTCGCTGCACCACGGTGGCGGCGTTGGCATGGGCTATTCGCAGCACGCAGGCATGGTGATCGTCTGCGACGGAACCGCGGCCGCCGACAAGCGGCTTGCCCGCGTGCTCTGGAACGACCCGGCCACCGGCGTGATGCGGCACGCGGACGCGGGCTACCAGACCGCGATCGATTGCGCCCGCGAACAACGCCTCGACCTGCCGGGCATTCTGGCATGAGCGACCCTGCGACCGATGGGGCCGCTGGGCCGACGGTCGCGCGCGTGATCCGCCATTCGGACTGCCGCAGCAAGCGGTGGAAGAACGGTGGCGGTGCCACAACCGAAATCTGTGTGC
>JANMXB010000670.1:0-2453 GCA_031380765.1 Pseudomonadota bacterium
CGGATCCACGGGCTCGCTGTGCATGCCGGCCCAGTCGCCCGAAGCTTGCGCTCCCGCTTCGAGCGCCATGCGGATCCCTTCGCCCTGATTGAACTCCGAGCCCGGAGAAATCGATTGCAGGCATTCAGCGCCCTCGCCCAGATGGCTGCGCAGCATTGCGCTGTTGCCCTGGAACCCGCCGCTGGCGAGGACCACCGCGCTCGATTCGATTCTGATCGTGCTTGCGTCCACGCGCAGGGCTTCGACGCCCTCGATCGCGCCCGAGGATCCGCGCAGCAGCCTTTCCGCGCGGCAGCCGTAGTGAAATTCACCGCCAGCGGCGCGGGCGGCGCCTGCCAATGCCGCGACGATGGCCGCGCCGCCGCCGACCGGCTGGATGCGCGGCGGACCCGAGCTCAGGTAGTAGCCCGGCGAGTGGAACTTCACGCCGTGCCGCTCGAGCCAGCGCGCGGCGGCTGGCGCCTCAGCCGCGAGCCGGCGGAAATAAGCGGGATCGCCCTTGCCGCCGCTCGCGGCCATCATGTCCGCCTCGAATCCCGGCACGACTTCGGCGGTGGATTGCATGCGCATGTTCGAGGGACTCCAGCGCGTTCCCCCGCCACTCGAGGATTGCGTTGCGCGCTCGAGCACCGCAATGCGCGCACCGGGCGACGACTCGGCCGCCGACAGCGCCGCCGCCAGACCCGCGGCTCCGTGGCCGACGACGGCGAGGTCGTAGCGCGACGCCATTGCCGGGCTCAATTCGCCTTGATGTTGGCATCCTTCACCAGCTTGGCGTTCGAAACCACCTCCTCGCGCAGCAACGCATCGAAGGCCTCGGGCGTGAAAATGCGCACGTCCTGGTTGAGGCTCGCCCAGCGCGCCCTGATCTCGGGCGAGTTTAGGGCCTTGACGCTTTCGGCATGGAGCTTCGCCACGATGTCGCGCGGCGTTTTGGAGGGCACGCCCATGCCGACCCAGAAAGGCTGGGCGGAGTTCGGCACGCCGGCCTCCTCGGTGGTCGGCAGGTCGGGCACGCTGGAGGTGCGATGCTTCGAGCTGACCGCAAGCGCCCGCAGGCGCCCATCCTTGACCATCGGCATCACGTTGCCGATCGGGCAGAAGCAGTAGTCGACCCGGCCGCTGAGGACGTCCGTCAACGATTCGGGCGTGCCCTTGTAAGGCACCGAAACCACGTCGATGCCCGCGATCAGGCGGAACCTCTCGGTCGTCAGGTGGGTTGCGCTGCCCAGGCCGATCACCGCCGCGTTCATCTTGCCGGGATTCGCCTTGGCTACGGCGATCAGGTCTGCGACCGACGTGTAGTTCCGGTCCGCGCGCACCGCAAGGGCATTGGCGATATCGGCCAGCATCGTGACCCCCGCGAGGTCCTTGAGCGTGTCGTAAGGCAGGTTGGGTACCGTCGAAGGCGTCACGGTCCACGACGAAGACATGACGAGCAGCGTGTAGCCGTCGGGCTCGGCTTTCGCCACCAGGTTCATCGCAATGCTGCCGCTGCCGCCGGGGCGGTTTTCGACGACGAACGTGTGCCCGGTATAGGTGGTGAGCCGCTCGGCGATCGCGCGGCCGGTGATGTCGGTGCCGCTGCCGGGCGGCAGGCCGACGACCATCCTGACCGGCTTGGTCGGCCAGGCCTGCGCGAACGCGCCCAACGCCACGACACAGAGGGTTGCAATTGCGCCCATCTTCCAGAGTGCTTGCTTCATTTCGAACTGCCTCCTTGTAGTTTTTCCCATATCGCGAGCGGCGTCATAGGCAGCTCGTCGATCGATTGCCCGAGGGGCGCGAGGGCGTCGTTGACCGCGCTTGCGATCGCCGCGGGCGCGCCGAGATAGCCGGCTTCGCCCGAGCCCTTCTGCCCGAACTCGGTCAGCGGCGAAGGCGTGCAGTGATCGACGATGCCGATCGCCGGCACTTCCAGCGCGCTGGGCATAAGGTAATCCATGAAGGTCTGGCTGGCGAGTTGCCCGTTGTCGCTGAACGCGAACTTCTCGTACAGCGCCGCGCCGATCCCGTGCGCAATGCCGCCATACGTCATGCCGTGCACGATCGCCGGGTTGATCATCGTTCCGCAATCGTGGCCGCACAGGTACTTGAGGATCTTCGGCTGCGCCGTGAGCGGGTCGATCTCCACGAGCACGAGATGCGCCTCGAACGCATGGCAGGGATACATCTGGATGCGCCCGTCGGCCGTCGGCAGCCCGCCCCCGGTGGGCACCTCCCACACGAACTTGGCCTGCAGCCCGGGCTCCAGGCCCGGCGGCAGCTTGTGGAACTTGCGGTGCGCGATCTCGATGAGTTGATCCCACGAGAGCGCCCTGGCCGCGTCGCCATTCACGCAGATATTCCCGTCGCGATAGTCGAGCGACGCTTCGGGCACACCGAGGTTGTACGCCGCAATCGCCATGAGCGCGGCCTTGATCTTCTTCGCGGCGCCCGCCGCGGCGCCGCCG
>JANMXB010000683.1:0-4697 GCA_031380765.1 Pseudomonadota bacterium
TCTTTACCTATGCCTTCGTCAACATGGGCATGGTGTCCGGCATCCTGCCGGTTGTGGGCGTGCCACTTCCGTTCGTGTCCTACGGAGGCACCGCGCTGGCAACGCTCTTCGTGGGCCTCGGCAGCCTCATGAGCATCCACTGGCCCCGCAAGCTGGTCCAGCCCTGACCGCGCGGGCTGCGCGCTTTCGTAGTGCGCCGCGCCATATGGCTGAAAGGATTTCCCGACAGCTGAAAAATGCGTCCCTTCACACAATATAAGTACATGAATTAAAACAATTCCGCAGGGCGGTATATTTTGTTGCGGGGCATCAGTCTCGGACGGTATCGTGGGTCGTCAGTTCACCCAACCCGAAAGGAACACCGATGGACCATCGCGAACAGGAAGTCGCCGCTCTGAAGAAGGACTGGTCGGAAAACCCCCGCTGGAATGGCATCAAGAGGGGCTATACCGCTGAAGACGTCGTGCGGCTGCGCGGCAGCCTGAAGATCGAGTACACGCTGGCGAAAACCGGGGCCGAAAAGCTTTGGAAAATGGTGAACGAGCGGCCATTCGTGAATTCGCTCGGCGCGCTCACCGGCAACCAGGCCATGCAACAGGTCAAGGCCGGGGTGCCGGCGGTCTACCTTTCGGGCTGGCAGGTCGCGGCCGACGCCAACGATTCGCTCTCGATGTACCCGGACCAGTCGCTCTACGCGGTGTCCTCGGTGCCCACGGTGGTGAAGCGCATCAACAACGCCCTGGCGCGCCAGGACCAGATCCAGACCATGGAAGCCGCAGAGGGAAAAGCGGGTGACGTGGATTGGTTCGCGCCGATCGTCGCGGACGCCGAAGCCGGGTTTGGCGGCGTGCTCAACGCGCACGAGCTCATGCGCTCGATGATCGAAGCCGGCGCCGCGGGCGTTCACTTCGAAGACCAGCTCGCGTCGGTCAAGAAATGCGGCCACATGGGCGGCAAGGTGCTCGTGCCGACGCAGGAAGCGGTGCAGAAGCTCGTTTCCGCGCGTCTTGCAGCCGACATCATGGGCGTGCCCACGGTGCTGCTCGCGCGCACCGACGCCGAGGCGGCCGACCTCGTCACTTCGGATGTGGACGAAAACGACAGACCGTTCCTGACCGGGGAGCGCACGCCGGAAGGCTTTTACCGCACCAGGAAAGGCTTCGGCCAGGCTCTGTCGCGCGGGCTTGCGTACGCCGAAGTCGCCGACATGGTGTGGTGCGAGACGGGCACGCCGGACCTCGATTTCGCGCGCAAGTATGCCGAGGGCATCCAGAAGAAATTTCCGGGCAAGATGCTGGCCTACAACTGCTCGCCGTCGTTCAACTGGAAGCGCAACATCGACGACGCGACCATCGCGAAATTCCAGCGCGAGCTGGGCGCCATGGGCTACAAGTTCCAGTTCATCACACTGGCGGGTTTCCACTCGCTCAACTACTCGATGTTCGAGCTGGCCTACGGTTACGCCCGCAACAACATGACCGCTTTTGTCGAGCTGCAGCAGAAGGAATTCGCCGCCGCCGAGAAAGGTTTCACCGCGGTCAAGCATCAACGCGAGGTCGGCACCGGCTACTTCGACGAAATCACCCAAGCCGTGACGGGCGGCAAGGCCTCGACGACCGCATTGCACGGCTCGACCGAAGACGAGCAATTCTTTGACGGGAAGAAAGCCAAGGCCAAGCTGGCGGCCTAACGCAAAGCGTTTCAGGAGGAGGAGACCGGCCGCCGTGCCCTCGGGCGCGGCGGTCTTTTTTTTTTTGCGCGGCCGCGCGGGGAGGTCCGAGGAGGGGGCCGCAGCCCCGTCCTCGCGTCTCGTCACAACCAGCGCTGCATCGAGTAGCCCCCGATCATGGGACGCTGCAGCATTTCGCGGAAAATCTGCCGGCCCCAGTTGAACTCCTTGTAGAGCACCACGAAGCGCCACATGTCGCGCAGCACTTTGGCGCGGTCGCGCCAGCCCAGCGCCATGAGCGCAGCGGGAAAATCCGCTTCGTGCGGCTTGTCGAACGCAATCTTGAACGGGTTCCATTGATCCGTGGTGCGGCGTACTTCGGAAGCGATCATCTTTCGGTACGTCTCCTGCACCGGGCGGTTGGCAAGCCGCGCCTCGACCACCGCTTCGCCGCTGATCGCACCTGAATGCAGGGCGCAGCTCATGCCTTCACCGATCATGTTCAGAAATCCCGCTGCCTGGCCCGTGATCAGCACGTTGCCCCTGCCGAACACGTAGCGGTTGATGAGCGAAGGGCCGAAATTCTCCGCGCACCCTTCGTCGTCCGTGTGCGTCTGCAGGCGTACGCCGTGCTTCTGCGCGAGATAACTCACCACGGTCGCGTGCTTCTTCGCGAAATTGTCTCCCCGCTTGAAACCCACGCCGACGATCTGCCGTCCGTCGCGCGCATGGCTCCAGGTGTAGTGTCCGAGCCCCGGATGGAACCAGAAATGGAAGTACTCGTCATCGAGGGGACATTCGATGACGTCGTGAAATTTCTGCCCCACGAAGAACCACGGAATCTGCTGCGGGTAGTCCGGATAGATCGAGCGGATCACCAATGAGCTAGGCCCGTCGGCACCGATGACCTGGCGGGCGCGGTACTCGAGCGGCTCGCCTTTTTTTCTTGCGTGCACGAGAACGTGATCGCCGTTGTCTTCGAGCCCCGCAAAGGAAGTCTGGTCGTGGATCTCGGCGCCGCTTTGCTTGATCGCCCAGTAGTCGGAATACTTGCGATGCAGGTGCGGCGTGGTGCCGCCGAAGAAATCCATCGACAGCGACACCATCGACGGGAAATGGAAGGTTACGCCACGGCACGAGGTCGGCTCGTGCAGCGCTTCGCGCGGCAGCGGCCCGAAATTCTCGAGCAGGAACCGGTGCCCGCGCGGCGACAGGATGCCGCTGCAGATCTTGTGGCGCGGCAACTCCTTTCTTTCCAGCACGATCGTTTCCAGCCCGGCATCGACCAGCCGCTTGGCCGCCGCGGCGGCCGAAAGGCTGGCGCCGACGATGATGACGTCAACCGAGCGCATGGATGCCTGCTTTTTGCATACCTTTAATGATCCGCCAATTCCGCCACGTGCACCACGGGGAGGCCGCCACGGGACTCGAATGCCGCTGCATCCTCGAGACGCTCCACGACAATGCGATCGACGCTGCGGCCCTTGAGAATCCAGTCGGCCTGCCCGGCAGCCGGGATGGCTATGCGCTGCAGGTCGAGATTGAAGGCGCAGCCGCGCTCGGCGCGCAGGCGGTCATAATGCCTGACCAGGCGCTCGTAATCGCGGTGATACGAGCGCGGTTCGATGACGTACAAGTCGCCCTTGCGCAACCCCTTGCGTACCGAATCCAGGCTGCTGAGCGCCTCGCCCAGACCGACCAGGTTCGCTTTGGGGAGCCATGCGCGCAGCTGCCGCAACCACAGACCGTCGTCCACCGCTATCCTGTGTGCCGAGCGCAGGCCCGCGAGAAACCGATCGCGCCGATCCGCCGGAACAGGGATCGCCGCCAGCAACGCCAACGCGATATCGTCTCCTTCGTCCTCGCATGCGACACCGCCGAGGAGCGTCGCGACTCGCGCAACGGTTGCGGGCTTCGATCGAAGGGCCGGGCCCGGAACGAATACGATGGACGCCGCCGGGCGCGCGCCAAAGTCACTTCTGCGCGCAGACGCTTGTTCCTTCTGCGCCGTATCTGCCAATTGCGCTCGCAAGTCCAGCGTCATGCCGACCAGGTCGATTTCCTCGGGACACACGGGTTCGCACGCGCCGCACAACGAGCAGGACTGAACCGAGTCGGCAAGCTCTTCAGCGCTCGCCCCATGCTGCAGCGCCTTGGCGCGCCCTTCCGGCGTCATGCGCGGATCGTGTGTCCGGCGCCACACAGGGCATACGAGCAGGCACAGGCTGCAGCCGCTGCAGGCGGCATGATCGTTGCGCGCGGCTGCGATCGAAAGACTGCGCGACCCGAACATCAGAAAATCACGTCGCGGTTGAGGATCATCGCGGGGTCGGCCTTGCGTTTCATCGCGAGGTGGCGGTCCACGAGCGCGTCGCCGAACACGCGCCGGATGTAGCCCTTCATCATGCCGCCGAACCGGTAGTAGCTCGCGCCCATGTCGACGCCGATGTCGTAGATCGCGTTCTTGAACGACTGCAGGTGGTCGCGGCTGTAGGTGCGGCCGTTGGTCATCGGCTCGAATTCGCAGCCGTAAGCCCAGCCCTGCGCATCCGGCGGGATGCACGACATCTCGTAGTGTTCGCGATGCTCCGGCCGCAACCGGATGCCGACGCAATACAACGTGTAATGCGGAAAATACTTGCGGCACACCGCGTTGCCGCGCTCGACCGCATCGGCGAACTTTTTCGCCGTGGTGGCAAGGTCCGGGATCACCATCTGGCGTCCGCCCCAGAATTTCCAGACGGCCCTCGAGAACACCACCGTGCGATCGAGCATGGTGCCCTCCCGCATGTACTCGGAGCGCCGCAACTCGGGGAAAAGCTCGCGCTTCCTTTGCAGCAGGAACCACGCTTCACCGAGCTTCCAGGGGCGAAGCGCGTAGCGTGCCAGCATGCGCAAGGCAAAGCCGAACTCGCCGTGGCCGCGCAGCCGGGATTCGAACTGCGTCCGGAACGCGGCCTCCCGCTCGGGCGAATCGAAGGCCACGAGCAGGTTCACGGCGCAGTCGAGGATCGTGAGGATCCCCGAG
>JANMXB010000687.1:0-18423 GCA_031380765.1 Pseudomonadota bacterium
CACCGGCGACGAGGAGCACCTCACGCGCGGGCGCGCGAATACGCTGCGCCTCGCACTCTCGGGCCAGCTGGGGGAGCAGGCATTCGCCTCCGACAGCGTGAAAGACGCGATGGAACTCTGCGTGTCCTGCAAGGGCTGCAAGCGCGAGTGCCCGACCGGCGTGGACATGGCGAAGATGAAGATCGAGTTTCTCCATCACTACACGCAACGCCACGGCATTACGCTGCGCGACCGGATCGTGGCTTTCCTGCCGCGTTACGCGCCGTGGGCCGCTCGGCTCGCGCCCCTGGTCAATCTTCTGGCGGTGCTGCCCGGACGCGAGGCGGTGACGAGGCTGTCCTCCAGGCGCAGCCTGCCGAAGTGGCACCGCGAGACCTTCATTGATCGTCAGCGCGTCGTCAGCGGGGGGCGCGAGGTGGTTCTGTTCGTCGATACTTTCAGCCGCTATTTCGAGCCTGAGAACGCGCGCGCCGCGATCACGGTCCTCGACGCGGCGGGCTATCGCGTGCATGTGGCGCGGCCGGTGGGCGCGCATGACCGGCCACTGTGCTGCGGGCGCACCTTCCTCGCCGCAGGGTTGGTGGACGAAGCGAAAACGGAAGCGCAGCGCATGCTCGATGCGCTCAAGCCCTTTGTCGACAGCGGTCTGCCGATCCTGGGCCTCGAGCCGTCGTGCCTTTTTTCGATGCGCGACGAATTCCCGGCCATGCTGCCGGGCGTGGGGACCCGGGCCCTGGCCGCTCGAGCCGTGCTGTTCGAGGAATTCCTCGAACAGGAGGCCGATGCGGGCCGCCTCAAGCTCGCGCTCAAGCCGCTGGCGACAAAGGCGCTGCTGCACGGGCATTGCCACCAGAAGGCGTTCGCCGCCATGGGTGCCGTGGAGAAAGCCCTGCGGCTCGTTCCGGGGCTGGAAGTCAGTACGGTGGAGACGAGCTGCTGCGGCATGGCCGGCAGCTTCGGCTACGAGGCCGAGCATTTCGATATCTCCATGAAAATGGCCGAAGCGAGCCTGCTCCCCGCGGTTCGCCAGGCCGCGGCCGACACTCTGATCGTCGCGGACGGCACCAGCTGCCGCCACCAGATCGCCGACGGCGCACAGCGCGACGCGCTGCACGTAGCCCGGGTGCTGGCCTCGGCGCTCGCCTGATTTGTGCTGATACCAGTACAAAAAACCGCGCAGAACGGCTCCCAGAGCTAGTCTTGAGAAAAGAAAGTTCGCAACTAAGGCTCGTTGACGAGGCCGGCCTGCGGCGCTCCGTGCGCTTGCTCGCCCGCAACGAGCCGCGCTTCGCGGCGATTCTCGCGCGCCACGGCCCGCCGCCGCTGTGGCCCCGCGAGCCCGGTTTCGCGACCCTGGTGCTGCTCATGCTCGAGCAGCAGGTGTCGCTCGCCCAGGCGCGCGCGATGTTCGGGCGGGTGGCAAAAGCCGCGGGCAGCGTCACGCCGGCCAGCGTCGCAAATCTAGGCGTTGCCGGATTGCGCTCTATCGGCATTACGCGGCAGAAGGCGGCTTATCTCGCGGCGCTCGCCGCGCAGCTGAACGGCGGCAAACTCGACCTCGGCGCGCTTGCCGGACTTTCGGACGAGGCAGCCGCGGCGGCGCTCGACGCCTTGCACGGTGTCGGCCCGTGGACCGCGCACTGCTATCTGCTTTTTGCACTGCGCAGGCCCGATGTTTTCCCGGCCGCGGATCTCGCGCTCATGGAGGCCGTGCGGCACCTGTGGAAGCTGCGCGCACGGCCTGCACCCGCGATGCTTGCCAGGCGCGCCGCGGCCTGGAGTCCCCACCGGGCTGCCGCGGCGCGCCTGCTCTGGCATCACTATCTTTGCGAGCGCGGCCGGAGTTAGGACTTTCGCAGGGTGAGCACGATAGGCAGGAGGCGCCCGATTGCGCTACCGTGGCGTTGCGTTGTTGCAGGTAGCTCGGGGGAAGCAAAATGAATCTGCCGGACATCGCGCGGCTCGAAGCGCTGCGCAAGGTGGGCGACGAGGAAACCGATCGGCTCATGGAGACGATCGTGGGCGAGCATGGCCTTCATGCGTTGGCCGCCCTCCTCGATTTCCTGTTCGGCTGGACACCAGGCACCGCCTTCCCGACGCCCTGTCCGGGCGTGCCGGCAGGCGTCGTAACAACTGCGGAAAAGTTTCTAAGGGACGCAGACCTGCCGGATGACGCGGCGCCCGGCGGCGTCGATTGGGTGCGTATCCGGCGCGCGCAGGATTTCTATCAGCCCTACCATCTTTCCGGCCTGATGGTACTGGGTTGCGCAAGCCTTCCCGCGTGCTATGCCAATCCGGGGGTGGCGCTCGTATTGATGGGCTCGGGCCGGCTTTCGATCCAGGTCCGGCAGCGCCTCACGCAAACCATCACGTTCCTCTCGACGGTCATGACGCCAGGAAACCTTGGTCCGGGGAAAAACGCCCCCGGCGCGCTCTGGATACGCAAGGTGCGTCTCATGCACGCCATTATGCGCAGGCTTGCGCTTGCGAACGCCACGCCGTTCAGCTCGCTCGCCGAGGAAAAGCCGTCGAACGTCCTGCTCAAGCTCGACTGGAACAAAAACAGCGACCCCGGTGCGATCCCGATCGACCAGTTGCAACTGGGTTTCGTACTCCTCACCTTTGCCTGGCTGCTGGTGCGCGGGTTCGCGACGCTCGGAATAACCATGAGCGCGGCGCAACGTGACGACCACATCTACACCTGGGCCGTGGTCGGATACGGCTTGGGCATCGACGCCGATCTCCGGCCGCTCAGTTCAGCCGATGCGCGAGAGCTGTTCGAGCGCATCCGCGCGCGGTTCGAAGCCGGCACCGAAGAAGGGCGCCTCCTCACCGCGGCCCTCGTTGTCTACATCGTCTTCAGGCAGCGCGAGGCGATCTCCGAGTTTCTTCCCCGCAAGCGTCCGCGCCTGCTGCAATGGCTCATCCGCCGCACCAAGCCGTTTGCCGAGGCCTGTCTCGAGAGCCTCGCGCGCACGCTCGTGCGCGAACTCGCGGGAACCCAGACCGCAAACAGGCTCTGGATTGCGCGGGCCCCTCTCGTTCACTGGGTGCTGGGCGAAGCCGCGCGCGCGGTGATGACGCTGGCCGAGATGCGCGGAAGAAAGGACTGGCTGCCGCGCAGGCTGGGCGGCGAGGCCCGTGAAAAAGGCTTTCCGCGTCTACTCGGCCGCCAGTTCGCCAAAATGCGATGAAGTGCTTTCGCTGCCAGCAGGAGAATCCGCCGCAGGCGAAGTTCTGCTTCGAATGCGCGGCGCCCCTGCAATTGCGCAGCCCTTCGCCCGAAGCCTATACGCCGCCGTACCTGGCCGAGAAAATCCGCGCGGGCCGCAGCGCGCTCGAAGGCGAGCGGCGGCGCGTTACGGTGATGTTCGCCGACCTCGAGAGCTCCATGGCGTTGCTGGCCGGACGCGACCCGGAAGACGCGCGCGTGCTCATCGACGGCGTCCTGGAGAGAATGATGGAGGCCGTGCACCGCTACGAGGGCACGGTGAACCAGATCATGGGCGACGGCATCATGGCGCTCTTCGGCGCGCCCGTCGCGCACGAGGATCACGCGCTGCGCGCGTGCTACGCGGCCCTGCGCATGCAGGAATCCGTCAAGCGTTTCTCCGCCCAAGTGCAGGCGTCGGCGGGAACCGCGATGCGCATGCGCGTGGGGATCAATTCGGGTGACGTGCTGGTCCGTTCGATCGCGGGCGACCTGCACATGGACTACACCGCGATCGGCGAGACCACGCACCTCGCGGCCAAAGTCGAGCAGATGGCCGAGCCCGGAACGATCCGCGCCACCGCGGACCTGATGCGGCTGGTGGAAGGCTATGTCCAGGCGCGGCCGCTCGGCGCCCATGCGATCAAAGGTCTGCACGCGCCGGTAGAATTGTTCGAAATCACCGGCACGGGCCCGCTGCGCACGCGATTCCAGGTGGCGACCCGGCGCGGCCTGAGCCGGTTCGTGGGCCGCCACCGCGAAACCGGAAAACTCGAGCGCGCCGCCACCCATGCAAGAGCGGGACGGGGCCAGATTGTCGCCGTCGTCGGCCAACCGGGCGTCGGAAAGTCGCGCCTGCTCTGGGAATTCACCCAGGCGAAGCGGCTGAGCGGATGGTCGGTATTCAAAGCCGGCACGTCCTCCCATGGGGAAGCGGTTTCGTATCTCCCGGTGATCGAGCTGCTCGCGCTGTATTTCGCCATCGACGCGGGGGAGGACCGCGCGCGCATCGGGTTGAAGATCCGGCGGCGCGTGGCCGCGCTGGACGAGCAGATGGCCGAACACGTCGCGCCGCTTCTTGCGCTGTTCGACGTTCCCACCGGTGACGCTCACTGGGAGGCATCGGACCCGCCCCATCGCCACCGGCGCACGCTGGATGCAGTCACCGCGCTGCTCGAACGCGAGAGCCGGGTTACGCCCCTGATCGTGGTGATCGAGGATCTGCACGCGGTGGATGCCGAAACCCAGGAGCTCCTCGACGCCATCACCGCCAGGCTTGCCAACGAGCGGCTGCTGCTCATGATCGAGCACCGCCCCGAATACCGCCACGACTGGCGCGCCGAAGGCCATTACCTGCGGGTGGATGTCGCACCGCTGCCGGCCGCGAGCGCGGGCGAACTGTTCCGCAGCCTCATGGGTGACGACCCGGCGCTCGCGCCGCTGGAGGCGCTGGTGCTCGCGCGGACCGAAGGCAATCCGTTCTTTTTGGAGGAAAGCCTGCGCGCCCTGGTCGACACTGGAGCGCTCGAACGCGGCCCTTCCGGCTATCGGCTCACCCGCGCTCTGGATACGATCGAAATTCCCGCCACCGTGCAGGACATCCTGGCTGCGCGCATCGACCGCCTGCCCGAGCGCGAAAAAGCGCTGCTCCAGCTTGCCGCGGTGGTCGGCAGGGATCTTTCCTTCGAGGTGCTCGAGCGCGTGGCCGGCCTCGACGGGCCCGCCCTGGCGGACGCGCTCGGCGGACTCGTGGGCGCGGAATTCCTGCTGGAAACCAGCCCTTTTCCCACGCAGGAGTACACGTTCAAGCACGCCTTCACGCATGAGGTCGCCTATTCGAGCCTGCTGCAGAGCCAGCGCACCACGCTTCACGCCCGCATCATGGAAGCGATCGAATCGCTGTTTCCCGAGCGCCTGAGCGAGCACGTCGAGCGCCTCGCCCACCATGCCGTGCGGGGTGAGCAATGGAAACCGGCCGTGCGCTACCTGCGCCAGTCCGCACGCCGCGCCGCCGAGCGCTCGGCCAACCGCGATGCGATCCGCCATCTCGAAGAGGCCATTCGCATCCTTCCCCACCTGCCGCGGGATCACCGGACGACCGAACTGGCAATCGACCTGAGGCTGGAGCTGCGCAATCCGCTGGTTGCACGCGGATCGTTCGACCGCATTATTCCCGTGCTTCGCGAAGCGGCGGCACTTGCCGAAACGCACAACGACGATTTGCGCCGCTCCCGCGTGGCCGCGTACATCGCCGGCTACTACTGGCTGGCAGGCCAGCACGAGGCGGCCATCGAGGCCGGCGAGAATGCGCTGAAGAAGCCCGTGACGCCCGCCGATCTTGCCGTGCTGGTCACCACCCGCTTCTATGTCGGCGCCTCGCGGCATTCGATGGCCGACTACCGCAAGGCGATGGAAATACTCCGGGTCAACGTCGCCGCGCTCGACGGCCCGAATGCGGCCGAGCGCTTTGGCATGGCCGGCCTGCCTTCGGTGCTCTCGCGCTGCATTCGCGCGTGGTCGCAATCGGAGCTCGGCGAGTTTCCTGCGGCCCTCGCCGAGGCCGGCGAGGCACTGGCAATAGCCGAGGCGTCCGGGCATGCGTTCAGCATCATCACCGCCTCCTTCGTGATCGCCGTCGTGCGCCTGGCCCGTGGCGACCTCGAGGAGGCCATCGGCGTCCTCGAGCAGGGTCTCGCGCTGTGCCGGGCCGAAAGGATGCGGATCTACTTTCCGGCGTTCGCCGTGCTGCTCGCGCAGGCCCTCGCGCTTTCCGGCCGCGCTGCAACTGCGGTGCCGATGGTCCTGAAAGCGCTGCCGGTGCCGTCGGATGCCATCTACTTCGCGCCCTTTGCGGTCGTCGCGGCGAGCGAGGTTTACCTGCTGGCCGGCCAGACCGATGAGGCGGCGAAATTCGGCACGCGTGCGCTTGAGCTGGCCAAGCGCAAGCACGAGCGCGGCTATGAAGGATGGGCGCTGCGCATGCTCGGCGACATAGCGGCCGGCCGCGAGCCCGCCGACGTGCAACTGGCCGAGGCCCACTACCGCGACGGGCTGGCCCGCGCGGAGGCGCTGGGCATGCATCCGCTGGCGGGGCGCTGCCATCTCGGGCTCGCGGTGCTGTACGCCCGCGCAAGCGCATCAGGCAAAGCCGAGGTGGAATTCTCGCAAGCGGCAACGCTGTTCGACCAACTGGGAATGACTTTCTGGCTGCAGCGGGCGCGTCCAGGGCACGGGGCGGCCACCTGAACTGTACCGGTGCCGGTACATCTGCGACCCGGAGATTCGCTCCAGGAGCCGATCTTAGAAAAAAAAGTTCTGAATTGCAGCTTTAAGACGGCTCCTGGCTTTGTTGCCCGAGGCGGTCGAGTTCCTGGCCGGAGAGTGGTTTCACCGGCGCGCGCGATATGCCCACGCCATCATGATCGCGCCTGCGATCACCATTGGCGCGGACAGCCACTGTCCCATGCTCATGCCCAGAGCGAGCAGGCCGAGGTAATCGTCCGGCTCGCGTGTGTACTCGCACGCAAACCGCGCCAGCCCATAGCCGATGAGGAACAGGCCCGACACCGCGCCGCGCGGGCGCCGCCGGGCGGAATAGAACCACAGGAGCACGAATAGCAGCAGGCCCTCGGTGGCCATTTCGTACAACTGCGACGGATGGCGCGGCAGCGGCCCGGCGCCGCGAAACACCATCCCCCACGCAACGTCCGTCACCCTCCCCCACAATTCGCCGTTGATGAAATTGCCCAGGCGGCCGGCGGCCAGGCCGAGTGGCACCAGGGGCGCGAGGAAATCCATGATGTCCAGCCAGCGGCGGTCGGTCTTGCGCGCGAACCACGCCATGGCAAGGAGCACGCCGAGAAACCCGCCGTGGAACGACATGCCGCCCTGCCAAACGGCAAAGACCTCCAGCGGATGGGCGAGGTAATACGCGGGCTTGTAGAACAGCACGTAGCCGAGCCGGCCGCCCGCAATCACTCCGAGGATGCCGTAGAAGATCAGGTCGTCGAACTGCTCACGCGTGATCGGCGCGGCGCCCTTCGCGATGCGCCGCGACCCCAGCCACCAGACAAAGCCAAACGCCGTCAGGTACATCAGCCCGTACCAGCGTACGGCCAGCGGGCCGATCGAGAACACCACAGGGTCGAAGTCGGGATGCAAGAGCATGGGGCTGATGTTACTAGACTCGGTTACCAGGCTCGGTTACCAGGCTCGGTCACTTCGGCAGGCGCTTCGCGAGCTCGACGAAGCGCGCAAGCGGAACCGAACGCGCGTCGCGGCGCCACGCAAGGCGCAATTCGATCCGCGGGTGGCGGTCGCGCACGGGACGATAAACCACGCCGCTGCGCCGCAGGTTCAAAAGCGATGCCGGGACGATGGCCACGCCCAGCTCGCTCGAGACCAAGCTCACGACGGTTTGCATCTGGACCGCCTCCTGCGCGATGCGCGGCGCGAAGCCGGCCCGCGCGCACACGCCCAACACCACCTCCGACAGGCCACGCGCAAGATTGGCGGGCACCATCACGAACGGCTCTTCAGCCAGCGCGCGCACGCCGAGCGGTCCGCGCTCGCGCGCAAGCGCATGGCGGCCCGGCAGTGCCACCACGAGGGGCTCGCGATTCACCGTAATGGAGTCGACGTCGCGCGCCGGCAGCGGCGGAAGCACAAAACCCAGGTCGAGGTCGCCGGCGCCGAGCGCCTCGAGCTGCGATTCGGTGACCAGTTCGCGCAGCGCTAGCGACACGCCGGGGTACGCTGCCTTGAACCGGCTGAGCAGCCCCGGCAGCACGCTGTAATCGGCGATGGTGACGAAGCCGATGCGCAGCGCCCCGGTGCCGCCCGCGGAGCGCTCGGCCACCGAGCGCCCGGCGCGCTCCAGCCGCACGAGCACCTGGCGCGCCTCCTCCAGGTACCACGCGCCGGCGGCCGTGAGCTCCACCTTGCGCCGCGAGCGCTCCAGCAGCTTTGCGCCGAGCTTCGCCTCGAGGTCCTGGATGCTGCGGGAGAGCGGCGGCTGCGAAATATGCAGCGCCGCCGCAGCGCGGCCGAAATGCAGGTGCTCGGCCACCGCGATGAACTGGCGCAACTGGCGCAGGTCCGGAGTATTCATACCTTCACGGTATCACAGAGGTCGAGAAATGATATTGGCGGGAATCACGGACAGGGGCTAGCCTTCGCTTCCCCATGAATTCCCCACGCGCCGCGTCCTCTCGCCTGCCAGCTTATGGCGCGCTTGTACTCACCATGGCGCTCTGGGGCAGTAATCCGTCCCTCTCGCGTCTCGTCCTTGACGCCGTGCCGCCCGTCGCGCTGGCGTGGTCGCGCTGGTTTGTCGTACTGATCGCGGTTCTGCCTCTGGTCTGGCCCGAGCGGGCGATCATCGCAGAGGCGCTGCGCACCCGATGGAAGACGCTGCTGCTGTTGACCGTGCTGGCCGGTGCGCCTCAGAGCGTGGTGATCTACAAGGGCCTGGAATTTTCCTCTGCGGTAAACCTCGGGTTGTTCAATTCGGCCATCCCCGTGCTGATCCTGATTCTAGGGGCGCTGTTCTGGGGCAAGCGGATCCGGGCGCAGGAAGTGGGAGGCATCGCGATGTCCCTTCTAGGCGTGCTGGTGATCCTTTTCCAGGGGTCCTGGGCAAAGGCGCTCGCGCTTGCGTTCAACCTCGGCGACGTGATCCTGTTCGCCGGCATGGTCCAGTGGGCGCTTTACACGCTCAAACTGGTCGATCGCCCTCAGGTGCTGTCGCCGCCGGCGCTGGTTGCGATCCTTGCCGGGTTCGGCCTCGCCGTCTGCACTCCGCTGTTGATCTGGGAGGGCGTCGCAGTGCATCCGCCCCGGCTCGACGCAACGACTGCGCTGACGCTGGTTTACATCGGCCTGGGCCCTACGATGGGGGCGATGCTGTGCTTCAACTATGCGGTCGAGCGGGTCGGTGCGGTCCGTGCCGGCGTGCTCGTGCACCTGATGCCCGTATTTGCAAGCGTGTTCGCCGTGCTGCTGCTCGGCGAGCACGTCCATGTTTTCCACGCGGTGGGATTCGCGCTGGTTGCGGGCGGCGCGCTGCTGGCCCTTGCGGCGCCGGCCCGCTTGTTAACATCGCAGAAGATTTAACCCAAGGAGAGTTTCATGGCTGACCAGAAGAACTGGCGTTCCAAGTCGATTACCGGCGGCGTCGCCCGCGCACCCAACCGCGCGATGCTGCGCGCGGTCGGATTCAAGGATGGCGATTTCGACAAGCCTATCGTCGGCGTGGCCAACGGCCACTCGACAATGAATCCCTGCAATGCCGGCATCCAGCCGTTGGTAGACAGTGCGATCGCGGCGCTCGAGGCCGCCGGCGCGAAACCGCAGGTATTCGGCGTGCCGACGATCACCGACGGCATCGGCATGGGTACCGAGGCGATGAAATATTCGCTGGTCTCGCGCGAAGTCATCGCCGATGCGATCGAAACCTCGGTCAACGGCCAGGCCATGGACGGCGCGCTGGTGGTCGGCGGCTGCGACAAGAACATGCCCGGCGGCATGATGGCCATTGCGCGCATGAACGTCCCCGCGATCTACGTCTACGCCGGCACGATCAAGCCGGGCAAGTGGAAGGGCGTGGACCTCACCGTGGTCTCGGTGTTCGAGGCGGTGGGCGCTTTTTCGGCCGGCAGGATGTCGAAGGAAGATTACGAGGGCATC
The DNA here is from genome assembly GCA_031380765.1 of Pseudomonadota bacterium. Taxonomy (GTDB): domain Bacteria; phylum Pseudomonadota; class Gammaproteobacteria; order Burkholderiales; family SG8-39; genus SZAS-79. The sequence goes on from JANMXB010000687.1 coordinate 9,899, forward strand.
GAAAGGAATGCGTGCCCGTCGGTCGGCGCCTGCGGCGGCATGTTTACCGCCAACACGATGTCCTCCTCCTTCGAGGCGCTCGGCATGAGCCTGATGGGCTCGTCGCAGATGGCCTCGCCCGACCAGGAAAAAGCCGATTCTTCAGCCGCGTCGGCCAAAGTCCTCGTCGAGGCGATCCGGAACAACCTGCGGCCACGCAAGATCATCACGAGGAAATCGATTGAGAACGCGGTGGCGCTGGTCATGGCCACCGGCGGATCGACCAACGCAGTGCTGCACTTCCTGGCGATCGCCGCGGCCGCCGAGGTGAAATGGACGATCGACGACTTCGAGCGCGTACGCCGGAAAGTCCCTGTGCTGTGCGACCTGAAGCCCTCGGGCAAATACGTGGCGGTCGATTTTCACCGCGCGGGCGGCGTGCCGCAGGTCCTCAAGATCCTGCTCGCCAACGGCCTCATTCATGGCGGCTGCATGACCATCACCGGCAGGACGATGGCCGAGGAACTGAAGGACATTCCTGCCGAGCCGCGCAAGGACCAGGACGTGATCCGCCCTTTCGGCGCCCCGATCTACAAGCAGGGTCACCTCGCCATCCTCAAAGGCAACCTGGCAACCGAAGGCTGCGTGGCCAAGATCACCGGTCTCAAGAACCCGTCGATCACCGGGCCGGCGCGGGTGTTCGATTCGGAGCCCGACTGCATGAAAGCGATCATGGCCCGGAAGATCAAGGCCGGCGACATCGTCGTCATTCGCTACGAAGGCCCGAAAGGCGGCCCGGGGATGCAGGAGATGCTAGCGCCTACTTCAGCGTTGATCGGCCAAGGACTTGGAGAATCAATCGGGCTCCTGACCGACGGGCGGTTCTCCGGAGGCACCTGGGGCATGGTCGTCGGGCACGTGGCGCCGGAGGCTTTTGTGGGTGGCACGATCGCGCTTGTGAAAGAGGGCGACTCCATCACCATCGACGCGAAAAAGCGTTTGATTCAGCTGAACGTATCGGCGAAAGAACTGGCTGCCCGGCGCAGGAAATGGAAACAACCCAAACCGCGGTACACGCGAGGGTTGCTGGCCAAATACGTGAAGCTGGTTTCCACCGCCAGCCTCGGCGCGATCACCGATCACGACTAGAACCCGGAGCCGGGTTGCCTGAGGAACGCCACCTCTTCCGGGGTGCTCGCCCGCCCGAGGGCGGCGTTGCGGTGCGGGAAGCGCCCGAACCGTTTTACGATCGTCCGGTGGCGCTCCGCGTAGTCGGCCGCGTCCGAAGTTTCGGGAAAGGCGGCCAGCGGGGCGAATAATTCCACCGCGCGGTTTTGGTCGGCGAGAGACTCGCTGTGCTCGTACGGCAGGTACACGAACATCCGTTCCACGGGCAGCATGTCCTTGTTCCAACCTGATTCGACCGCATGCTTTGCCGTCGCAAGTGCCACTGGGTCGGTGGCGAACGCGCGCGCCGACCCGCGGAGCATGTTGCGCGGGAACTGGTCGGTCACCACGATCAGCGCGAGCGCGCCTTGCGCCGATTGCGCCCACCCGGCGAGCAAGCCCGCCGCCGCGGATTCGTACAGCGGCAGAAAGCGGCTGCGAATCTCCTGGTCGAAAACCGGGTCCTTCACGAACCACGCCTTGCGCCGTTCACCCGGCGTACTGCCGAACCAGAACGCAAGCACGTTTCCAATCGAGTCTTCAGTTGTGCGCATGGCGGATAATCGGGGTCCGTCCCGGAATCTTTTCCGAAGTCTTCGATTCTAAGCCCCATGCCAAACCGCCTAGCGCAGGAAACTTCGCCCTATCTCCAACAGCATGCGCAGAACCCCGTCGATTGGCATGCCTGGGGAGAGCAAGCGCTTGCCAAGGCGCGCGCCACCGATACGCCGATCCTGCTTTCGGTGGGCTACTCGGCCTGCCACTGGTGCCACGTAATGGCGCACGAGAGCTTCGAGGACGCCCAGACCGCCGCAGTGATGAACCGACTGTTCGTCAACATCAAGGTCGATCGCGAAGAACGGCCCGACCTCGACCAGATCTACCAGAGCGCCCATCACATGCTGACGCAGCAGACCGGCGGCTGGCCGCTCACGATGTTCCTTGCGCCGGACGGCACGCCGTTCTTCAGCGGCACCTATTTTCCCAAAACGGCGCGCTACGGGCTGCCCGGTTTTGCCGAGATTCTCGAACGGGTGGCGGCGATCTGGCGCGAGCGCCGCGCCGAAGTCGACGCGCAGGGCGAGCAGGTGCGCCTCGCGTTTTCGCGCATGCAGACGCGCGGTGCGGGAGGCGCGAGCGCGCACGCGTCGGATTTCGACGCGCAGCCGATCGCCGAGGCGATGACCAACCTGCGCCAGAATTTCGACGCGGAATTTGGAGGCTGGGGCCGCGCGCCGAAATTCCCGCATCCTACCGACATCGAGCTTTGCCTGCGCAGATACGCGCACGACGGCGACGGCAACGCCCTCGAGATGGCCGATATCACGCTCGAAAAAATGGCGCTCGGCGGCATCTACGACCAGCTCGGCGGGGGGTTCTGCCGCTACAGCACCGATGCGACCTGGACCATCCCGCACTTCGAGAAAATGCTCTACGACAACGGTCCGTTGCTGTTTCTCCTGGCCGACGCCCACGCCGCGACAGGCAAGGCGCTTTACACGCGTGTAGCCGCCGAAACGGCCGGCTGGGTGCTGCGCGAAATGCAGTCGCCCGAAGGCGGCTATTACTCGAGCCTCGACGCCGATTCCGAAGGCGTCGAGGGCAAGTTCTACGTCTGGGACCGGGACGAGCTGGAGGCCATGCTCTCACCAGAGGAATTCGCCGTTTTTGCGGCCCGCTACGGACTGGATGCTGCGCCGAATTTCGAGGACAGGCACTGGAATCTCGTCGTGGCTCGCGACATTGGCGACGACGCCGTGATCGCATCGGCGCGCGCCAGGGTTGTCGCCGCGCGCGAAAAGCGCGTGCGGCCGGGCCGCGACGAGAAGATCCTCGTGTCGTGGAACGCGCTCATGGTCCGCGGCATGGCGCGCGCGGGCCGGGTTTTCGGCAACGAGGCGTGGGTAGCGTCGGCTCGCCGGTCGCTGGATTTCATCCGCGCCACGATGTGGAAAAACGGCCGGCTGTTTGCGACCTACAAAGATGGCCGCGCGCACCTGAATGCCTACCTCGACGACTATGCTTTCCTCATCGACGCGCTGATTGAATTCCTGCAGGCGCATTTCGACGTCGATCTGCTGGACTTCGCGCAGGAACTCGCCGACGCAATGCTCGACCAGTTCGAGGACCCTGACATGGGTGGCTTCTATTTCACGGGCCGCGACCACGAGCGACTGATCCATCGGCCCAAGCCCGCGCACGACAACGCCACGCCCTCAGGCAACGGCGTCGCCGCATTTGCGCTGCAAAGGCTGGCCGCATTGACCGGCGACGACCGCTATCGCCAGGCAGCCGAGCGCACGCTCGAAGTTTTTTATCCGACGATGCGCGAATATCCGGGCGGTTTTGGCTCGCTCATGCTGGCACTCGAGGAGTCCCTCGCGCCGCCGACCACCGTAATCCTGCGTGGCGAGCCGCAAGCGCTCGCGCGATGGTCGCAAACGCTGTCCCGTGAGCATTGGCCGGCGACCCTGGTCCTCGCAATCCCTTCGGGGACAGAGGGATTGCCGCCGGTCCTCGACAAGCCTGACACCAGCCCGGCGTCCAAAGCCGCGGTCAACGCATGGGTGTGCCAGGGCGTTACTTGTCTTTTGCCGATCGCAGACTTGGAAACGCTCAGGAATACCTGCAAACAGGGCGCCGCAAAGTAGTTTTTGGGGTAAATTGGCGCCCGCCCGGATCCATCCATTCAGAACCGTTCAAGGAGCAGTCATGAAATTTGCCGCCCTCGCCCTCACCATCGCAGCCGGTGCCGTCCTGTCCCTGCCGGCGCAGGCGAGCGATGAGCTTGCCAAGAAGTACATGTGCCTGACCTGCCATACGGTGGACAAAAAGCTGGTCGGCCCGTCTTATCACGACGTCGCCGTCAAATACAAAGGCGACAAGGGTGCCGAGGCCAAACTGGCCGAAAAGATCAAGAAAGGCGGCGTCGGCGCATGGGGCCAGATCCCGATGCCGCCGAACGACAAGGTGCCCGATGCTGACGTGAATGCGCTGGTGAAGTGGGTGCTGACGAAGTAAGGCGCCGGATCGGCGTCCAGGCCGGGCGATGCCCGGCTTTTTTATTGCCGGTAGCGGTTGCGTCAGCGCGCGGCTATTATTTCGCCTTTCACCAGCCACCCTCCCGGGAGGAAGTATGCAGTACTCGAAGTTTGCACTGACCCTGCTTGCCGCAGCCACCGCCGCCACCTTTGCCGGTTGCAGCGAACAAAAGACTCCCGCGCCGCCGGTCGTCGTCGTCGTACAGGCGCCGCCACCTCCTCCGCCGTCCATCGAAATCAAGATCGGTCACGTCGGACCGATGACGGGTGGAATTGCGCACTTGGGCAAGGACAACGAGAACGGCGCGCGCATGGCGGTGGACGAAGCCAACGCGGCCAACATCAAGATCGACGGCAAGGACGCGAAGTTCACGTTCGTCGCCGAAGACGACCAGGCCGACCCGAAAGTCGGCACGACGGTCGCGCAGAAGCTCGTGGACGCGAAAGTCGCCGGCGTGGTCGGGCACCTGAACTCGGGGACTTCGATCCCGGCCTCGACGATCTACAACGGCGCCAACATTCCGGTGATTTCGGGCTCGGCTACCAACCCCAAGCTCACCGAGCAGGGATTCAAGAACCAGTTCCGCGTCGTCGGCCGCGACGACCAGCAGGGCCCGGCGATTGCCAGCTATCTCGTAGGCGATGCCAAGCCGAAGACGGTCGCGATCATCGACGACGCAACCGCGTACGGCGAGGGCCTCGCCAACGAAGTCGAAAAGACGCTTGTTGGCGCCAAGATCAAGGTGCTGGCTCGCGAGAAAGGCACCGACAAGACGACCGACTGGAAGGCGATCCTCACCAAGATCAAGGGCCGCAGGCCCGACGCGGTGTTCTACGGCGGCATGGACGCGACCGGCGGCCCGCTCGTCAAGCAGGCGCGCGAACTTGGCATCAAGGTGGTGTTCGCGTTCGGCGACGGCGCGTGCACCGATGAGATGGCAAAGCTCGCGGGCGACGCGGCCGAAGGGCTGCTCTGCTCACAGGCCGGCATCCCGGTCGCGGCGGCGGACCAGAAATTCCTCGAAAGTTACAAGAAGAAATTCAACGCCGACCCGATCCTTTACTCGCCCTTCACCTACGACGCGGCGAACATGATCATCGAGGCCATCAAGAAAGCGAACTCGCCCGACCCGGCCAAGTACCTGTCCGAACTCGCCAAGCTGGATTACAAGGGCGCCACCGGCCAGATCAGTTTCGACGAAAAGGGCGACCGCAGGAACGCGGAGATGACAATCTTCACGATGAAGGGCGGCAAGATCACCCCGGTCGCGGTCATCAAGAGCGGCAAGACCATGCCGATCGCGGAATTCATTGCGGCCATGGCGCCGCCTGCGCCGGCCCCTGCACCGGCGGCTGCTCCGGCACCCGCCGCGCCCGCGGCTGAGGCTGCGAAGGCGCCCGACGCGATGAAGAAGTAAAAAGGCGGTTGGGCAATGTAAAAACGGCACCTTCGGGTGCCGTTTTCTATTTGGCCCGGGCTTTGCTAGTCTTTCCCGCTGATGGACATCTTCATCCAGCAGCTGATTAACGGCCTCACGCTCGGCAGCGTGTACGCGGTCGTGGCGCTCGGGTACACGATGGTCTACGGCATCATCCAGCTGATCAACTTCGCGCACGGCGAGCTGGTGATGATCGGCGCGATGGTCGCTTTCACGCTGATCGGCGTTCTGGCGCCCACAGGAATGCATCCTCTCGTAATCGTGCTGCTCGCCACCGGCTGCGCTATTCCCGTGTGCATGCTGATCGGCTATGCGATGGAGCGTCTCGCCTACCGGCCATTGCGCCGCGCGCCGCGCCTCGCGCCGCTCATCACCGCGATCGGCGTCTCGATCATCCTGCAGCATCTCGCGCTGCTGGTCTGGAGCCGCAACAACCTCGCCTTCCCGCAGATCATCAGGACCGAGTCGTACCACATCGGCGGTGCGACGATCACCAACGTGCAGATCGCGATCATGGCGATGTCGCTGGTGATGATGGCCGGTCTCGCGCTGCTCGTGTATCGCACGCGCCTGGGAACCGCGATGCGCGCCACCGCGCAGAACGCGCAGGTCGCGGGACTCATGGGCATCGACATCAACCGCATGATCGCGGCCACTTTCGTGATCGGCGCTGCGCTCGCGGCCGTCGCCGGCGTGATGGTCGGCAGCTACTACGGCATCGCCCACTACCAGATGGGCGCGCTGCTGGGTCTCAAGGCTTTCTCCGCGGCGGTGCTCGGCGGCATCGGCAACCTGCCCGGGGCGATGCTTGGCGGCCTGCTGCTCGGGGTGGTGGAGGCGCTCGGCGCGGGCTACATCGGCGACCTCACGGGCGATGTGTTCGGCAGCAACTATCAGGACGTGTTCGCATTCCTCGTGCTGATCGCGGTGCTCGTGTTCCGGCCCTCGGGCCTGCTCGGCGAGCGGGTTGGGGATCGCGCATGAACGATCTGCGGGGCAACCGCGCCGTTCGATGGGCCGCCGTCGCCCTGATCGGCTTGGTACTGGTGGCCCTGCCCTTTGCGCTGTCGCACGTCGGCACGGCCTGGGTAAGGATCACCAACCTCGCGATCCTGTTCACCCTGCTCGCGCTTGGCCTGAACATCGTGGTGGGTTTTGCGGGTCTGCTGGATCTGGGCTACGTGGCTTTCTATGCCGTGGGCGCTTACGCCTATGCGCTCCTCGCTTCGCCGCACTTCGGGCTGCACCTGCCGTTCTGGATAGTGCTCCCGATAGGCGCGGCGACCGCGGCGCTCTTCGGTCTGCTGCTCGGCGCACCGACGCTAAAGCTGCGCGGCGACTATCTTGCGATCGTGACCCTGGGCTTCGGCGAGATCGTGCGCATTTTCCTCAACAACCTCGCGCGGCCGGTGAACATCACCAACGGACCGCAGGGCATTGCCGGGATCGATCCTTTCAAGATCGGCGGCGTGAGCTTCGCGAAGACCGACACGCTCTACGGAATGACGATTAGCGGCCCGATGAAATATTACTGGTTGCTGCTTCTGGTGCTGGTCGCCGTGATCGCAATCAACCTGCGGCTGCAGAATTCGAGGATCGGGCGCGCCTGGGAGGCGGTGCGCGAAGACGAAACCGCGGCCCGCGCAATGGGGATCGACACCACCCGGATCAAGCTGCTCGCCTTCGCAATGGGCGCGTCGTTCGGCGGGGTGGCCGGCGGCATGTTCGCGGCGATCCAGGGTTTCATTTCGCCCGAGAGCTTCGTGCTGGTCGAGTCGATCATGGTGGTGTCCATGGTGGTGCTGGGCGGCATGGGCAACATCTGGGGCGTCATCCTGGGCGCGTTGCTGCTTTCTTTCGTGCCCGAAATCCTGCGCTACACGGTCGAGCCGCTGCAGAAGGCGGCGTTCGGCAAAATGATCGTCGAGCCCGAGGTGCTGCGCATGCTCATCTTCGGCTTTGCGCTGGTCCTGATCATGCTCTTCCGCCCCGCGGGCCTGCTGCCCTCCGCGGTCAGAAAACGCGAACTCACCGAGCGCAAGGCATGACCGCGAAAACGCTGATCGAGGCGCAGGACATCGGCAAACGCTTCGGTGGCGTGCAGGCGCTCAACGGCGTGACGTTTGGTATTGGCGAGGGCGAGATCTACGGTCTGATCGGGCCGAACGGCGCAGGCAAAACCACCCTTTTCAACGTGCTCACGGGAATCTACGCCCCCGATGAGGGCCGCTTCAGTTTTCGCGGCAGCGATATCACCGGGCTGAAATCGCACGAGATCGCCAAGGCAGGCATAGCGAGAACCTTTCAGAACATCCGCCTGTTCGCCAATCTTTCCGCGCTGGAAAACGTCATGATCGGGCGCCACGTGCGCACTCACGCCGGCGTACTCGGGGCGGTGTTGCGCAACCCGCGCACGCTGAGCGAGGAAGCCGCGATCGAAAAGCGCGCGCTCGAGCTGCTCGACTATGTGGGGATTGCCACCCGGGCCAACGACGCCTCGGGCAGCCTTCCGTACGGCGACCAGCGGCGGCTCGAGATTGCGCGTGCGCTGGCCACCGACCCGACGCTGCTCGCGCTGGACGAGCCCGCCGCCGGGATGAACGCTTCCGAGACCGTCGCGCTGAGGAAGCTGCTGGAGCGGATCCGCAGCGACGGGTCCACGCTCCTGCTGATCGAGCACGACATGAAGCTGGTGATGAAAGTCTGCGACCGCGTGCTGGTGCTCGACTATGGCGAGAAGATCGCCGAGGGCGTGCCGGGCGAAGTGCAGAAGGACCCGAAGGTGATCGAAGCGTACCTAGGAGCGCCGGCTTGACGCCGGCTCAGAGGAGCGCCGGCTTGACGCCGGCTCAGGGGAACGCGGCATGAGCCTTCTCGAAATCCGCGGGCTCGAAGTGCG
>JANMXB010000690.1:0-2584 GCA_031380765.1 Pseudomonadota bacterium
GGCCGCGCAGGCGGCGGGCATCGCGCGCGACCGGATCGCGATCGATCCCGGGTTCGGATTCGGCAAAACAGTCGCCCACAACCTGCAGTTGTTGCGCAACCTTGCCAGCATCGCGGCGCTGGGCGCTCCGGTGCTCGCCGGACTGTCGAGGAAATCCACGCTGGGGCGCATTACCGGGCGGCCGGCGGGCGAGCGCATGGTGGCGAGCGTGACCGCGGCTTTGCTTGCCGCCCAGCACGGGGCGACAATACTGCGGGTGCACGATGTACAAGCCACGCGCGACGCTCTCGCGGTGTGGCGAGCCGTGGAGGCGGGATGAGCAGAAAGTATTTCGGGACCGATGGCGTGCGCGGGGCCGTGGGACAGGCCCCGATGACGGCCGATTTCGTGTTGCGGCTTGGGTATGCGGCGGGGATGGTGCTTGCGGGGCAGCCCAAACGCTCCCCGGGCCAGCGGCCCACCGTGCTCATAGGCAAGGACACGCGCATCTCGGGGTACATGCTCGAAGCCGCGCTCGAGGCGGGGTTCTCGGCGGCGGGAGTGGATGTCCTCTTATGCGGGCCCCTGCCCACGCCCGGAGTCGCCTACCTGACGCGCACCCTGCGCCTGAGCGCCGGCGTGGTGATCAGCGCCTCGCACAACGCCTATGCGGACAACGGCATCAAGTTCTTCTCGGGCGACGGGTTCAAGCTGCCGGACGCCTTCGAGGCGCAGATCGAGCATTCGCTCGAATTCACGATGGGCTGCAACGCCGCGGCGCAGCTGGGACGCGCGCGGCGCATCGACGACGCGGCGGGGCGGTACGTGGAATTCTGCAAATCGACTTTCCCGTTCGAGCTCGACCTCAATGGCATGAAGATCGTGGTCGACTGCGCGCACGGCGCGGCCTACCACGTCGGGCCGCACGTCTTTCACGAGCTCGGCGCCGATGTTGTTTCCATCGGCGTCGCGCCGGACGGATTCAACATCAACGACAAGGTGGGCGCGACGGCGCCCGAGCTGCTGGTGGCCGAGGTAAGGCGCCACAAGGCCGACTACGGCGTGGCCCTGGATGGCGATGCCGACCGCCTCGTGATGGTCGATTCTTCCGGCACGACTTACGACGGTGACCAGCTCCTCTATGCGGTGGTAAAGCACCGTGCGCGGCGCGAAAAGGTCGCCGGCGTGGCGGGCACTCTGATGACTAACCTCGGCATGGAACAGGCCATCGGCCGCCTGGACATCCCTTTCGCACGCGCCAAGGTAGGCGATCGTTACGTGCTCGAGATGCTGCGCGACAAGGGCTGGCTGTATGGCGGGGAGAATTCGGGCCACATCATCTGCCTGGACAAGCACACCACGGGCGACGGCATCGTTTCCGCGCTGCAGGTCCTGGCCTCGATCCGCGAATCCGGCAAGAGCCTTGCCGAGCTCACCGCCGAGCTGTCGCTGTATCCGCAGGTCCTCATCAACGTGAAGGTGCCGCGCGGTTTCGACATCACCAATCATGCGCCGATCGCCGCGGCGCAGAAGGAAGTCGAGCGCACGCTCGACGGCCACGGCCGCGTGCTACTGCGCCCTTCGGGGACGGAGCCGGTGCTGCGCGTGATGGTGGAGGGCGATCCGCGCGCGGCGATCGAGGCGGGCGCGCAAACCATTGCGGACGCCGTGCGCCAGGCCGCTGCCACGTAGACGGGAAGCGCGGCCGCACGCATATTTCCCGAAGGATTGGCGATGCAAACACCCTATCAAGCCCGCTTCTTCCTGCTCGTTCTCGCGCTGTCCGCCGGCGCTGCGCTTGCCCAGCCGCCGGCGCCATCGGGCTTCGAGCCCTCGGTGGGCCAGGACGGCAAGGACGTCGTCTGGGTCCCGACGCCGCAGGCGCTTGTCGACAAGATGCTCGCAATGGCCCGGGTCACGCCGAACGACTACCTGATCGACCTCGGCTCGGGCGACGGCCGCACGGTGATCACCGCGGCCAAGCGCGGGGTGCGCGCATTGGGCATCGAATACAACCCGGAGATGGTGGAGCTGTCCAGGCGCAATGCGCAGAAGGAGGGCGCCGGCGAGCGGGCGGCGTTCGTGAAGGCGGACCTGTTCGAGACCGACCTTTCGAAGGCGACCGTGATCACGATGTTCCTGCTCGACCGGCTCAATCTCCAGTTGCGGCCCAGGCTCCTCGATCTCAAGCCCGGCCTTCGCATCGTGTCGAACACTTTCACGATGGGGGACTGGCCGCCCGACGAGCAGGTCAACGCCTATGAGAAGGAGGGCTGTCAATCCTATTGCGTCGCCTACCTCTGGATCGTGCCCGCCAAAGTCCAGGGACACTGGAAGCTGCCGCAGGGCGAGCTCACCCTGAAACAGAATTTCCAGATGCTGAGCGGGCAGCTGAGGGCCGGCGACAAGGTACTGCCCGTCTCCGGCCGCGTGCGCGGCGAGCGCGTGACCTTCAAGGCCGGCGACGTCGACTATGCCGGCCGGGTGAACGGCGACAGGATCGATGGCGGCGCAGGCTGGAGCGCTACGCGCTTGCGCGGTCCGGGGCCGGTGCCGCGGAAGACATAGTTCCCCGTAATGTACCTGTACCGGTACAAGAATTGGC
>JANMXB010000717.1:0-7669 GCA_031380765.1 Pseudomonadota bacterium
GTGATCTCGGCGCGCATCGGCTCGGCCACTTGCTGGCGTCGCCAGCGGTTGCGCAGCGCTATGGCCACTGCGCGCTTGGCCTTGCCCTGACCCACAATATGTTTGTCCAGCTCGCTGACAATCTCCTGCGGCGTCATGCCACTCATTCCAATACCTCGATGACTCTCTGATGGTTGGTGTAGATGCACAGGTCCGCGGCAATCGCGAGCGAACGCTCCACAACATCGCGTGCGCCAAGATCGGTGTTCTCAATCAGCGCGCGCGCGGCGGCCTGAGCATAGGGACCGCCGGAGCCGATCGCGACGATGCCGAGCTCCGGCTCGAGCACGTCGCCCTGCCCGGTGATCACTAGCGAGTTTTCCCGGTCGGCGACGGCGAGCATTGCTTCCAATCTGCGCAGCATGCGGTCGGTGCGCCAGTCCTTGGCGAGCTCCACCGCCGAGCGCATCAGGTTGCCCTGGTGTTTCTCCAGCTTGGCCTCGAAGCGTTCGAACAGCGTGAAGGCGTCGGCCGTCCCGCCCGCGAAGCCGGCGAGGATCCGGTCGTGATACAGCCGCCTTACCTTGCGTGCGCCGCCTTTGATGACGATGGTTCCGAGAGTAACCTGGCCATCGCCGCCGAGCGCAACCGTGGCGCCCCGCCGGACCGAAAGGATGGTGGTGCCATGAAACTGTTCCATGCAAGACCCAATGAGGTGGTCGGAGGGAGGTGGGGCCGCGGGCCCGGAATGCAACCCCTATTATCGCCGCTGGGCGAGCGCGGCCAGGATGCCCACAGCGGCCATCGCGCATACGATCATTGGACCCGAGGGCAAATCCGTGATTGCCGAGGCCGCGAGCCCGCCCGCATAGCCGAGCGCGCCGAGCGCGTAGGCCATGGGCAAGCGGCGGCGTTTCACGTAGAACGTCGCAAGCGCGGGGATCACCAGCGTTGCAAATACAAGGTAGAGCCCGACCAGCTGCACCGAAACCGTGACCGCGCAAGCGAACAGAACGTAGAAGCCCACCCGACCGATCTGCTCGCCCAGTCCGAACCAGATCGCGACGATGACGCCATAGATCAGCGCATCGACCGGCAGCCTTGCCGGGTTGACCCACAGGATCTGCCCCACCAGCAGGTCCTTGAGATGCTCGCCGCCATGGGGATTGTGGGCCAGCAGCAGGACCACCGCGCTCGACGCCAGCACGAACGTCGCGCCGATGATCGCTTCCTGCACTTGCGGCCAGCGCCGCTCGGTCCACGTGAGCAGCAGCGCCGCGCAAAGAGCCGCCGAGAGCGCCGCGGCCTGCATCGCCCAGCCCTGCGGCTCCCAGCCGAGCGTGTCGGCGAGGATCACGCCCAAGCCCGCGATCTGCGCGATCGCGAGATCGATGAACACGATGCCGCGGCCGATGACCTGGATTCCGAGCGGCACAAGCGCTGCGGTGATCAGCAGGCCGGCAATCATTGCCGGCCCGAGAAGGCCCAGGGTCGCCGCGTCGAAGCTCATTTCACGCTCGCCAGCAATCGGCCGATCGTGTCATCGAAAAGGCCGAACAGGTCCCTGGCCTTGTCGCTTCCGCCCACGGTAAACGGCAGCATCACCGCGGGGATGCCGCTTCGCGACGCGAGGAACTCGGCGGGCTTCGCACTGTTGTAGGCCGAATACAGGATCAGCTTGGCGGGCTCGCGTTTCATGCGCTCGACCAGGTCGGCGAGATGCGCCGGGGTGGCGGGCAGCCCGGGCTTGGGCTCGAGGCTGCCGGCCTCGCGCATGCCCATCCAGGCGATGAAGTACGACATGTCCTTATGGTAGACAACCACCTGGACGCCCCTGAGACGCGCGCCTTCGCGTTCCCAGCGTTCGATCGCCGCCTGCCAGCGCGGCTGGAAGGCCGCGAGACGCGCGTTGTAAGAGTCTGCGCCGGCCGCGTCGATCCGCGCGAAGCGCGCGGCCAGCGCCTCGGCGACCTTGGCGATATTGCGCGGGTCGAGGTGGATATGCGGATTGCCGCCGGGATGAATGTCGCCCATTGAGCGATCGATGGTCTTGGGGATCTCCAGCCGCGCAACGAATTGCGAAGCCTCGAAGTATCCCGGCGTGCCGGGCTGGATTTTCGCGTTGCCCGATTGGGTGAACAGCAAAGGCAGCCACCCCGCTTCGAGGTCCGACCCGGTGCACACGACGAGGTCGGCGGAGCGGGCGCGCGCAATCAGGCTGGGCCGCGCTTCGATGCGATGCGGGTCCTGCAACGCGGTCGTGGCCGAATACACATTGACGCGGTCGCCGCCAAGCTCGGTGGCGAGGGCCCCCCACTCGGGCTCGCACGCGAGGACGTTCACCGCTGCGACTGCCGGCTCTGCGAGAAGGAGCGCGCTCGCGACGGCCAGGAACACCTTGGAAAGGAGTCTCATAGCCTGCCTCAGAACTTGTGCGCACCATGGGCCCCGAGGCTCATGATGTATTGGAGGAAGACCTGGGTGTCGGCGATCCCGGCCTGCGAGCGGTCGCGCGCGAACTGCAGCCTCACGCGACTGAATTCGCTCGCGCTCCAGTCGACCATGAAAGTGTTCCGAGCCGGGTTATAGGCGTTGAGGACCGGGAAGTCCGCCGCGGCCAGCACCCCGGAGTTCACCAGCCCGATGCTCGTCGTGCCCGCGCTCAGCCGGTCGTATCGGTAGCCCGCGCGCCACTGCGGCATGAACTGGTAGACGCCTTGCATGTAATAGCCCGACTGGCGCGAGGCGTAGCCGCCCGCCCGCGTGCCAAGCGAGGCAGCCGTAGTGTCGTAGGTGAGGCTGCCGTCCTCGGTCCGGCGGAAGTACTCGCCCTGCAGCTTGAAATTGGTCTGCGTCGCGTTGCCCTCCGGCGCCCACTTGAGCACCCCATCGGCCACCCACAGGCGGCTGCGACCCGTAAAGCCGTTGGTCACGCTGGCGCCGGCCGAGTCGAGGTCGGTGTAGGTGCGATCCTGCGCCGAGGTTCGCAGGTGCGACAACCCGAGGCGCCACGCGGTGCTCGTCCCGATGTCGCCGCCGAGGTGAGCGAAGAGCGTGCCCGAGCCGAAGCCGTTCTTGCTGCGCCCGCCGTCGGGCCCTCCGGGAAACTTGCGCCCGCGACCGGCCTCGAAGCCCAGGTCGAAATACAGGTCGGTCGGCGCGACCCACTTCACCTGTACGCCGTCCTCGGCAAGGTGGTTGCCGAGGAACACCTTGTTCGCCAGCGATGTGTCGGTGAAGTCCCAGGCGTGCGCGTGGATCTCGTTCTGGTAGCCGACACTGGAGAGGAACCTGCCCGCCTTGATCGTGAAGCCATTCGACAGGCCGAGCGTCTGGATGTAGCCCTCTTCCACGCCGATCGAGTCGTCCGCGCCGATCGCCGCGATGAGCGTGCCGCGGAAGTACGGATCGATGTTGGCGCTCATCACAAGCTCGGACTCGCCCAGGCTCAGGCCGCGATTCGGCGGCGCCACCTCGCCCTGCGTCGGCACGAACCCGTTGATGCCGTAGCGGGCAGGATCGCGCTTGAGATTTCCATAGGTGCCATTGAGGATCAGCGAAATCCCCGGGTTGAACGCGCTCTCGCCAGCAGGCCGGCTGCCGGCCTGCGCCACCTGGTGCGCCGAGCTTTGTGCGTTGGAAGCCGCGACCTCAGCGTTGCCCGCGGCTTTTTCGGTCTGCTGCAAGCGCTTCTCGAGCGCCTCGATGCGTTTTTCGTAGCTCTCCTTCAGCTGCCTGACCTGCTCTCTGAGCTCCTTCAGATCTTCGTCGCTGGCCGCGAACGCCGCAGGGGGCAGCGCGAGCGCCCCAATGGAAGCGGCCGCAATGCCAATTGCAACAAGCCTGGACTTGTACATGCTCTCTCCTCGAATCCATGGCAAACACGGCCGCGCTGTCGCGGCCGGAACACGGGACGACTAGGAGAGCAGAGGCGGGGCGCGCGACTGGAACGCGGCGGCGGGCGATTCGCCACTGCGAACATCGGCGGCGGGGTCTACATGGCGAGCAGAGTCTTCGGCGACGAGAAAGGCGCCGGTCTCGGGAGCAGTGCCGTCGAGCGCGTGGACGACCAGGCACTGGTCGGTCGAGTGCTTGAGTGGCGACGGCGCTTTCTGGCCCTGGGCAGCGGCCGAGAGGTCGGCTTGCGCATGCGCAAGAGAGTGCAGCTGCGCGGCGCTGCCGGAAAAGGCAAGCGCGAACGCGAGGAGCAGTCTGTGGAAAATCCGCCGGCTCATGCGCGGATCATACACGCGCAACAAACCTGCGCTCGAACGGGCGTTACTTCGCTCCCGCCAAGCACTGGTCGAGGCCGGCGATGAACAGGTCCTTCGGCAGTTTCTTGCCGATGAAGACCATCACCGATTCCTTCTTCTCGCCCTTGGTCCAGGGCTTGCCGACATCGCCGCCCATCATCATGTGCACGCCCTGGAACACCACCCGGTTGGCGTTGCCCTTCATCCACAGCACGCCTTTGTAGCGCAGGAGGTCCGGACCGTAGACCTGGATCATGCCGCCCAGAAACTGCTCGAGCTTGGCGCCGTCGAACGGCTTGTCGGTCCGATAGACGAAGGATTCGACTTCGTCGTGGTGCTCGTGGTGCGAGTCGACGAGGAAATCCGGCTCGAGCTCGAGGATCGCGTTGAGGTTGAAGCCGCGGATATCGAGCACTTCCGCGATCGGCGCATTGCCGAAGTGAACGTGCTTGATCGGGGCGCGCGGGTTCATCTTGCGGATGCGGTCGGAAAGCGTCTTTACTTCCTCCTCGGACACGAGGTCGGTCTTCGACATCAGGATCCGGTCGGCGAAGCCCACCTGCTCCTGCGCCTCGTGGAATTCGTCGAGCGTCTCTTTCGCGTGCTTCGCGTCCACGATCGTGAGGATGGAGTCGAGCAGGTAGTTGTTGCCGATCTCCTCGTCGGTGAAGAAAGTCTGCGCCACGGGACCCGGATCGGCCATGCCGGTGGTCTCGATGATCACGCGGTCGAACTTGAGCGCGCCGCTGTCGCGCTTTTCCTTGAGCGTGCCCAGGATGCGGATCAGGTCGCCGCGCACCGTGCAGCAGATGCAGCCGTTGTTCATCTCGATGATCTGCTCATCGCTTGTTTCGAGGATGTCGTTGTCCACCCCGACCTCGCCGAACTCGTTCTCGATCACGGCAATCTTCTGGCCATGGTCTTCCTTGAGGATCCGGTTCAGCAGCGTCGTCTTGCCGCTGCCGAGAAAGCCGGTGAGGATGGTGACGGGAATCATGTTGTCCTGCTGCATGGCTCACTCCTGGATCTGGCCTGCCGTGCGCAATACTGCCGCGACCGCTTCGGCGTGGGGAAGGCGGATTTTACTCTTGCCACGCTCGGGCGATACAGACGGTTAGGTGTAATATGCAAGCAGACGAATGGGCGTAACGCGCTTGAACGAGGAGGCGCGGCGCGCAGCAACTTCGAAGTGCAGATTTGCAGGTTGAGGTGATTTCCTACTGATCAGTGCCGCGCCGGAGTCGAGCGCTCTTTCCAGGTCCGAGGCGATCGCCAGCGAGCCGGTTGACGCACGCCTGGTCGGCCTGATGCGCTGCCTCCTCGCCATCTTGGCTCTAATCATCGTCTGGATCGATCCCCCCGATCCCCTGGATTACGCCGGAATCACATACGTTTCCCTCCTGGGGTTTTGTGCATACAGCGTGGCGATTTGCGCGAGCGTATTCAGAGGGCGCCCGCTCCTGCCGCCGCGATTCCATCCTTGGATCGATGTGGCGGTATCGGCCTACCTCGTGGCGCTGAGCCAGGGCATCAGCAGCATCTTCTTCCATTTCTTTTTCTTCGCCATCCTGGTGGCGTCGTTTACGCGCGGTTTTCGCGAAGGATTTGGCGTGACGATAGTGTCCACAATGCTGTTCGTCGCAGTCGGAGTCGCCGCGGCACCGCGGGACGCCGCCTTCGAGCTTGACCGCGCCCTCATCCGCCCCGTCTATCTGCTAGTGCTCGGGTTCATGATCGCCTACTGGGGCGGACACGAAATCCTGCTGCGCCGGCGCTTGTCGCTGCTCAAAGACATCGGGAGCTTCGCAAACCCGCGACTCGGCGTGGATCCCACTATTGCACTTGACATGCGCCGGCTGGTGTCGTTTTTCGAAGCCGATGGCTGCGTGCTGATCTGCACTCAGCCGAACTCGCCTGACTTTAAACTCTACCGGATGGATGCTTCGCTTCCCCTGGTTCCCGTCGCGCCCGCGCCGCTCAGCGACCGGTCGGCCGGCGCGCTGCTGCAACTCCCGGCCGGCCTCGCGATCGCCTTTTGCGCCGAAGAGGCGCGGCGCAAATCGATGCTGTTTCCGCGCCCTGCCGCATGGGGCGGACACTCTCGCCGCGCAGGTGACGGGATAGACGAACTGTGCCGGCGGCTCGCCAATCTTCTCGAAACGACGCACTTCGTCGCGGTTCCATACCGCCAACACCAGGGTCCGGCGGGGCGGCTGTACCTGATCGGCGGCAAGTCCGCATACACGCAGTCCGATGCGGATTTTCTCTGCCAGGTCGTCGATCAGATCGCCGCCGCGGTCGACAACCTCGCTCTGCTCGACGAACTGATGGTCAACGCTGCGAGGCTCGAACGCTCGCGAATCTCGCGCGACATCCACGACACGACCATTCAGCCTTATATCGGGCTGAAGATCGGACTCGAAGCGCTGCACCGCGGACTTGTGCCCGGCTCGCCGGTCGAAAAGCAGGTAAGGGAGCTGATCGACATGTCGGGCTCGGCGGTGGCGGACCTGCGTGCATACGTGGCCAATCTGCGCGGCGGTAATCCCGGCTGGCCGGGCGACAACCTCCTTGCCTCGCTACGCGACCAGATCCAGCATTACCGCGACTTTTACGGTATTGAAATACACCTGCAGGGCAACCCTGACATGCAATTTTCCGGCCGGATCGCCGCCGAGGTCTATCAGATCGTATGCGAGGCTCTGAGCAACGTCTACCGCCATACGGCATCGAAGCAGGCGCGCGTCGAATTGCGCTGCGACGCTCACGAGTTCGACATCGAGGTCGCCAATCTGCGCCAAGCCGAAAAGTCGCGGCCCGCCTTCATGCCGCGCTCGATCGCCGAGCGGGCGAGCTCCCTGGGAGGCGCGACCGAGGTAAAGCTGGATCAGGCGGGATACGACGTCGTACGGGTCAGGATTCCGCTATGATCGCCGGCGAGGAAAAGCAAAAGATGCCGCAGAAACCGGGGCCGATCCGCATCATGCTGGTCGATGACCACCGCAGTGTGCTTTGGGGTCTGGAAAGGCTCATCGAGAGCGAAAGCCCGCGGATGCAGGTCGTCGCGAAGGCCACCACGTGCGCCAGCGCGGTCGACCTCGCCGGGAAGACGGCCCCCGACGTCGTGGTGCTCGACCTCGATCTTTCAGGCGAAAACAGCACGGAGATCATTCCGGCGCTGATCGGCAATGGCGTAACGCGCGTGCTCGTCCTCACCGGCATGCGTGACGTCTCGCTCGCTGAAACCTCGATACTGCGCGGGGCCTGCGGTCTCGTACATAAGGAAGAGCCCGCCGATACCATCCTCAAGGCGATCGAAAAGGTCCACGGCGGCGAGCTTTGGCTCGACCGCTCTACGACAGGTCGCATTTTCGCGCACCTGGCCAAACCGAAGGACGACGACTCGGCCGGGCTGGACGCGCGCAAGATCGCCTCGC
>JANMXB010000742.1:0-2390 GCA_031380765.1 Pseudomonadota bacterium
GACCTGATCGAGCAAGTCGCGTTCGACCAGTACGAAGCCGTCAAGACGCTCAAGGACGTGACGCTATTTTTCTACACGCCCCTTGGCCGCCAGTTCATGGCGCGCTTCAACCACCTGCACAAGCCCTTCGACACCCCCGCCGTGCGCCGCGCGGCAATCGCGGCCTTTGCGCAGGAGCCCTTCCTGCGGGCGCAGGTGGGTTCGAAAGACCTGTACTCCACGTGCCCGTCGATGTTCACCTGCGGCACGCCCTATTCCAATACCGCCGGCAGCGAGATCCAGTCGAACTCGAGCCTGAAGAAAGCGCAGGCGCTGCTCAAGGCTTCCGGGTATGACGGCACACCGGTCGTGCTGCTCAAGCCCACCGACCTCTTCTCGATCAACAAGCTGCCCGACGTCGGCGCGCAGATGCTGCGCCAGGCCGGCTTCAAGGTCGACCTGCAGGCCATGGACTGGCAGACCATGCTCGGACGGCGCGCGAAGAAGGAAGGCTGGAACCTGATTTTCGCCGCCTGGGATTCGCCCGACATCTGGAACCCGATCAACAACGCGGCGCTCGATGCGCGCGGCGAGAAATCCGCCGGGGTGGGTTGGCCGACCGACGAGAAACTCGAAGCGCTGCGTGCGCGGTTCCTGCGCGAGACCGACGACGCGAAAAAGAAGAAACTTGCCGAAGCCATCCAGGCGCGCGCTTTCGAAGTGGGCACCCATGCGCCCATCGGCGAGTACCGGCAGCCCGGGGCGATGGCTAAAAATGTCAGCGGCATCGTCACGGGTCCGGGCAATTTCTACTGGAACGTGCGCAAGAACTGAGCGCCGCGGTGGCAAACGAAGAACTGAGCCTCAGGACGGCCGTTGAACTGCGCGCATTGATCGCCTCGCGCACGGTCTCGCCGGTCGAGGTCGTCGATGCGGTGCTGGCAAGGATCAAACGCCTGCAGCCCGAACTGAATTGCTTCATCACGATATGCGCGGAGCAGGCGCGCGCGGCCGCGCGGGAATCGGCGCGGATCGTTGCGGGCACGCCCCGAGGCGAACCGCTCCGCCTCCTCGAGGGCATTCCATTCACCGCCAAGGACCTCATCGATACCGCAGGCGTACGCACGACCTACGGGTCGCGCATTTTCGCCGACAACGTGCCGCAAACGGACGCGGCGGCGATTGCCCGCCTGAAAGCCGCCGGAGCGATCCTTGTCGGGAAAACCACCACGCCGGAATACGGCCACAAGGCCTTCACCGACGCACCGCTGTATGGACGTACCCGCAACGCTTGGAGCGCGGAGCGCTCGTGCGCCGGATCGAGCGGCGGCGCGGCATGCGCCGTCGCCAGCGGCCTGGCCCCGCTTGCAGTGGCGACAGACGGGGGTGGGTCGACCCGCATTCCGGCCGCGGCCAATGGCGTGGTCGGCATCAAACAGACGATAGGCGTGATCCCGCACAGCCAGGCGCCGGACCTGTTCGGCGGCTATACCTACGTGACGCCGACCACGCGCACCGTCGCGGACACGGCACTAATGATGCAAGCCATGGCCGGACCCTATGCGAACGATCCATGGTCATTCGCCCCGGTGGACAACTACGCGGCAGCGGGTGCGCGGGAGAATCTCAATGGCATGCGCATCGCGCTGCTTGCGCGGCTTGGCAACAGCGCGGTGTCGCGCGAAGTGCTTGCCGCGCTTGAGCGCTCGGCAAAATGGCTGGCCGAAGCCGGCGCCATCGTCGAACCCCTGGAGATCGAGTTCGAGCCCATCGAGCCGCTGTGGCGAATCATCAATCATTCGACCTGGCGCGCGCGCTTCGCCCCGCTTGTTGAGAAGCACCGCGCCATCATGACCCCCACGCTGGTGCGTCAGGTGGAGGAAGCGCAGGCTTTTTCGGCCACCGACTACCAGCTCGCCGCCTTCAAGCGCGGCGCTCTGTTTCGCACCGTGCAAGGCTGGCTCGAGCGCCACGACGCGTTGCTGATGCCGACGCTCACTCGCACCGCGCTGCCGATTGAGAACAACCTTTACGATCCGATCCAGATCGATGGCCAGACGATGCCGGAGGTGCGCGCGGCGTGGTTCCCCTACACCATGCCGTTCAACCTGACGGGGCATCCGGCGATCACCTTGCCGGTGGGCCTCGCGAGCGACGGGCTGCCGCTTGCGGTGCAGCTGGTAGGACGGTTCCGCCGCGACGCGGACCTGCTCGCTCTCGCGGCGACGCTCGAGGCGCGCTGCGGATGGAACGGACGGATTGCGGGAGAACCCTCATGAACAGATTTCTGAACGCGGTGCTTTGCGTGGCGCTGGACGAATATTTCCAGCCGGTGGCGACACGGAAAAAACATCACGGGGCTGCTGAACACCTCGGTGTATGTGTACTGGAACCTGGACAAGAATTAAAGG
>JANMXB010000020.1:0-13136 GCA_031380765.1 Pseudomonadota bacterium
TCGAGGCCTCGCCCATGACGTAGTGGCGGAACGGTGTCAGCGGCGCGAGGAAGGCGAGGTTGAGCGAGGGCTTGCGCCGCGCGGCGGCGTCCAGGTACTGCGGGAAGGTCTCCCAATCCCAGGTGATTCCCTGATTGAGCACCTCGAACGGAATCGCCTCCACGTTCACCAGGTCGCGCATCGTGATCTCGCGCGCCGCGGGCCGGCAGGGCGCGATGCCGACGCCGCAGTTGCCCATCACCACCGAGGTCACGCCGTGCCAGGAAGAGGGCGTCAGCGCGCCGTCCCAGCAGATCTGCGCATCGTAGTGGGTGTGCGGGTCGATGAAGCCGGGGGCCACTGCGAGGCCGTCGGCGTCGATCACGCGCTTCGCGTTCCCCGAGACGCTGCCTATCTCGGAGATGCGCCCTGCGTCGATCGCCATGTCGGCGCGCCGTGCAGGTGCACCCGTGCCGTCGATGAGCAGGCCGTTTTTGATTAGGAGGTCGTGGGGCATGGCTGAGTTTAACCCAAGTGTTGCCTGGCACGGATCCTTCGCATCATGGCGATCGAGCGATTCGGGGTAAATACCTACGGCTCCGGCAAGGTCCGGCACGCGCCGCTGGTTCGGGCGGGCAAATGGGTCTTCGCTACCGGCCTGCGCGCGACCGACGAGTCCGGCCTGGTCGTCGCGGGCGTCGACACGGCAGCCGTGCTCAAGCTGTACGAGCGCTAGGGAGGAGGCCCGGAAAGGTTCCTCAGCGGTCGCTGTCCTGGCGCTCTCTTCCGTTACGGCCAAGCAGCGATTCAAGCGCGCGCACGGCCGGGGACATGGTGCTCAGCATGTCGGCTGCTCGCTTTACCGCCAGGCCGCACTCGGCCAGTCTCGCGGCCGGCAGCTGCCCCGAGGTCCCGGTTGCAACCATGGCGCCGATCACGCCACCGTTCGGCACCCGCAGCGGAGCCGCCACCGACGACATGCCGGCGTAAGCCTCTTCCAGCACCGAGAAAAAGCCGCGCGCGATGCCGGTGCGGATATCTTCCTCGAGTTCCTCGGCCGACGTCCGCGTCTGCGGTGTGAACCGTTTGAACGGGCCGGGCCCCGCGAGCTTGCGGCGTTCCTCGAGACTCAGGGTGGAAAGAAAAAGCTTGCCGCTGGAGGACGAATGATAGGCGCTGGTCACAGTGGTGTCCCAAAATGGCGTCAGCCGGCTGGAGCCGTGCCGCTGCTCGACCACCACCCTCTGGCCGCCCAGGAAGATCTGCAGCGCCGAGGTGGCGGTGGTGGCGCGCTGGATTTCGATCAGCAGGTCGCTTGCATCGCGGCGAAGTTCCTGGATCGGATGGAACAAGCCCAGAGGGAACAGCGCACGCGCACTCGGGAGATACGTCTTGCGCGCATCGTCGCGAATGACGTACCCCAGCTCCACCAGCGTCTTGAGCAGCCTGAGCGTGCCGCTCGCATCGAGTCGGGTCACCTCCGCGAGAGCCGTCAGTTTCAGTGGCTGCGAAGCATTGACCAGCGCATCGATGGCATCGAACGCACGCTCGAGCTGCCTGAGTTGGCCCTTGCCCTGCTTTTCGGTAAGGTCGTTGTCGTTCATGGCCTGTTTCCAGCGCACTTCTCCAGCATTGTATTTTAAACCATGTTTTTTGTTTACAAGACAATATTTCGTGATATCATTCGTTATCCTGGTGGTTCTTCCATCAGTATCGGCTCCTCCACCTACGGGTGGCAGGAGCCCGGACCCTCACGCAGCCCCACAAGGATCCTGTTCATGAGCCATCACCGGCGCAATCTGTGCGCATCCATCGTCACGGCGATCACCTTGTCGCTCGGCACATCAGGCCTGTTTGCCCAGGAGATTTTTCCCTCTCATCCCCTGCGCATCGTGGTGGCCTACACCGCGGGGACCGGTGGCGACGTGGTGGCCCGGATCATCGCCCAGGGCCTGTTGCCGATCCTGGGGCAGAACGTCCTCGTCGAAAACCGCCCCGGCGCAGGTGGCATGGTGGGCACCGAGTTTGGCGCCAAGGCACCGGCTGACGGCTACACGCTGACGCTGGCCACAGTAGGCACCCTGATCATCACGCCCGCGATGAGCCGCAACGTGCGCTACAACGCGGAAAAGGACTTCGTTGCGGTCGGCGGCGTCGCGCGCAGCGCCTTTACCGTGGTGACTGCCAATACGCCCGAGGCGCCGCAAACCTTCCAGGAATTGATGTCGCGGCTCAAGGAGAAGGGGGGAACCTTCGGCTCACCCGGCAGCGGAACGACTACGCATCTGGTTGCCGAAATCGTATTGCGGCAGGCTGGCGTGAAGTTTACCCACGTGCCCTACCGCGGCAGCACCCAGTCGCTGGTCGATGTTGCTTCCGGCCAGGTGGCGTTTGCCTTCGATACGGTAGGGGGCGCCCTGTCGCTGGTCAAAAGCGGCAGGTTAAGACCACTGGCCGTCAGCGGTGCCGACCGTGTTGCGTCCTTGCCAGGGGTGCCGACGATTGCCGAGTCCGGGATGCCGGGCATCAACCTGGTGAGCTGGTGGGGGCTGGTGGCCCCTGCGGCGACGCCTCCCGAGATCGTCAAAAAGCTCTCCGATGCTCTCCTTCGCGCGCTTGAGAATCCCGAGGTCAAGACCAGGTTCGCCGCCCAGGAAGTCGAACCCTTTCCTCTCCCAGGGCCTGCGTTGGGTGCCCTGATCCGCAAGGAAGCCCCGATGTGGGTAAACCTTGTCAAGGAAACCAAGCTGACGATCGATTGAACCGCAACCGCTCCGTAGAACACGAACGATGGCCACCAATACGCTAGCCGGACTAACCGTCCTCGACCTCACCTCCTATCTTGCCGGGCCATATGGGGCCACCCTGCTCGGCGACCTGGGCGCGAATGTCATCAAGATCGAGAGCCCCGCCGGCGACATGATGCGGCACTATCCGTCCACCCTCGCAGGCGAAAGCCGGGCTTACGTCGGCACCAACCGGAACAAGCGCGGCATGGTGATCGATCTGAAGAAGCCCCGCGGGTTGGCAACGTTCCTGCGGCTGGTCGATAAGGCCGACGTGGTAATCCAGAACTTTCGCCCGGGCGTGGCGAAAAAACTCTGCGTCGACGGCGCGCGGCTGGCTGAACTGAATCCCAGACTGGTGTATTGCTCGCTGACGGGGTTTGGTCCCGGCGGCCCCCTGGCCGGCAATGCGGGCTTCGACCAGGTACTGCAGTGCCTCTCGGGGATCGCCAGCGCGCAAGGGGCCATGGAGGGCGAACCGCACGTGGTCTGGGGCTCGGTGGTGGACTATTACAGCGCATCGCTGCTGGCCATGGCGGTGTGCAGCGCGCTCTACCAGCGCGAGAAGACCGGCCTTGGGCAGCAGATCGACGCGTCGCTGCTGCGTTCCGCGCTCGCGATGCAGGCAGGACGCATGGTCTGGGGGCAGGCCGAGCCAAAAAACCTGGACCGGGATTTGACCGGGGGCCGGCTCGCCGGCATCCATCCCGCGAAGGAGGGGCACATCTACCTGCAGGCCCCGACGCAGGCCTTCTGGGCGGCGCTGTGCGAACTCACGGGCCTCGCCCACCTCGCCACCGATCCGCGCTACGACAGCATGAAAAAGCGCAAGGATTGCGAAGCGGAACTGCTTCCGCAGCTGCGCGGTGCCCTCAAAAAACGCACTGCCCTCGAATGGGAGCGCGTGTTCGGCTCGCGGGTTCCTTGCGCAGCCGTGCGCTCCATCGATGACATGTTCGATCATCCCCAGGTCCTCGACCAGGGGCTGGTCGCGACCCATCAGCACCCGACTTTGGGCTCCTACCGAACCAACACCGGGCCGGTGCAGATGGACGGCGGCAAAGCCGACACGCCCGACCGCCGAGCGCCGATGCTGGGCGAGCACACCGACGAGATCCTCGCGCAGTACGGCTTCAGCGGCGGCGAAATCGCGGCGCTGCGCTCGGACGGCGCGGTTCAATAGCCTTTCACATCTGCGTCGAGCAGACAGGGATTTCGATGACGCTGGAATCAAACACCCGGTTCGTACGCAGCTGGCTGATCGCACCCGCCAACGTCGCACGACGCGCCACCAAGGCCCTCAACTGCGGCGCCGGCGGCGGCGTGCTGGACCTCGAGGATGCGGTTGCAGCATCGGAGAAGGAAGGCGCCAGGCAGCTCGCCGTGGACCGCCTGCGCGAGCCCAGGAAATCGCTGGGCTACGTGCGCGTCAATGCCTATGACGAGGGCTGCTATCACGACCTCGCCGCCGTCGCAGGCCCGTGGCTCGACGGCATCCTGGTGCCCAAGGCGGAAGGCGCCCAAAGCTTGCAGGCCATCGACTGGGCGCTCAGCCAGCTCGAAGCCCGCCACGGCATGGCGCCCGGCAGTATCGATATGGTGCCGATCATCGAAAGCTGCGCCGGCATCGCCAACCTCGCGCAGATCGCTGGCGCGACGCGCCGCATCAGCCGCCTCGCGTTCGGCGCGGGGGACTTCACGCGCGACATTGGGGTTGAATGGACCCGCGATGAGATGGAGCTGGAGCAGGCCCGCTTCCAGATTGCCGTAGCGTCGAAGACGGCGGGCCTGGTGGCGCCGATCGATACGGTCTTCATCGACCTCGCGGACGACGAAGGGCTGCGCGCTTCCGTAGCGCGTGGCGTGCGTCTGGGTTTCGGCTCCAAATCGTGCATCCATCCCGGGCAGCTGGCGGCCATCCATGCGGGCTTCGCACCGCCAGCCGGAGCGGTCGCCGAAGCCAGGCAGATCGTGGAGGCCTTTGCGGCCAGCGAGGCGGCAGGCAACGCCGCGTTCCGGCTGAATGGCAAGCTGGTGGACTACGCGATCGCCAAGAGGGCCCGCGACCTGCTCGACCTGGCCGAGCGTCACAGCAATGCCGAGGCAAAGACATGAGCGAGCCATCCGCACCCGACACCGCCGGGCTCCCGCTGCGCGGTGTGAAGGTCATCGACATCTCCAACCACCTCGCGGCGCCGACGGGCGCGATGTACCTCGCCGACTTCGGCGCCGATGTCATCAAGATCGAGCGTCCCGGCGACGGCGACGAACTGCGGCGCTGGGGCAACAGCAAGAACGGCGTCGGCCTGTACTTCAAGGTCGTCAACCGCGGCAAGAAATCGGTCACTGTCGACCTGCGCACGCCCACCGGGGTCGAGATCCTCAAACGCCTGGTCAAGGACGCCGACGTCGTCCTGGAGAACTACCGCACCGGCACGCTGAAGAAATGGGGCATCGACTACGACGTCCTCAGCCAGATCAACCCCGGCCTCGTGATGCTTAAGATCACGGGCTTCGGGCAGACCGGCCCGCATCGGATGCGGCCGGGATTCGGCACGCTGGCCGAGGCTTTCACGGGTTACGCGCACATCACTGGCCACGCGGACGGACCGCCTTTGCTGCCTGGTTTCGGGTTGGGCGATGCCAGCACCGGGCTGATGGGGGCGTTCCTGATCATGGTCGCCCTGCATGAGCGCAATGCGCACGGAGGCAAGGGCCAGGCCATCGACCTGGCTCTGTACGAAACGCTGTTCACCCTGCTCGGGCCCCAGGTCGTCAACTACGACCAGCTTGGCATCGTGCAGCAGCGCGAGGGCAGCCGCCTGCCGTTTACGGCCCCGCGCAATACCTACAGGACGCGGGACGGAAAATGGGTGGCCATCGCTGGCAGCACCCAGGCGGTTTTCGAGCGCATCTGCGCAGCGCTCGAGGTCCCGCACCTGGCGACCGACCCGCGCTTCCGCGAGAACCGCATCCGCCTCGAAAACGCGACCGCGCTCGATGTGTATCTGCAGGCGGCGGTCGGCATGATCGACCTGGCCGAGCTGCTGCCGCGCTTCGAAACCTTCGATGCGGCCGTGGCGCCCGTCTACGACGTGGCGCAGACCTTCGAGGATCCGCAATTCAAGGCGCGCGAGAACGTGGTCTCGGTGCCGGACGAGGAGCTTGGCGGCCCCGTGCGGATGCAGAATGTGGTGGGCAAGCTCTCACGCACCCCGGGCCGCATCCGCTCGGCGGGTCCCAGGCTCGGCGAGCACAACCGCGAAGTGCTGATCGATCGCCTCGGCTACACCGAGGCCGAGCTGGCGGCGGCCGGCATCACGGTCTGAGATCACGCCCCGCAATGCTTACCTTGCCGAAAAAAGTCACGGTCGTCGACGTAGCCGCGCGGGACGGCCTGCAGAGTTTTCCTCGCTGGATCGAAACCGAGCTGAAGATCAAGCTGGTCGATCGGCTTACGGATGCGGGCTTTCCAGTGATCGAAGTCACCGGCTTCGCCCACCCGAACAAGATTCCCAACCTGCGCGATGCAGAGGCCGTGCTTGCAGGCATCAGGCGCAGACCAGGCACCGTCTACCGGGCGCTTGTACCGAATGCCAAGGGTGCGGAACGCGCGGTGCGTGCGGCAGTGCCCCCGTCGGAGATCCTCGGACTGATCGTGGCGAGCGAAACCTACCTCGTCAAAAACCAGAACATGACGACTGGCCAGGCGGTCGACCAGGCGCTTGAGGCTTTCCGGATTGCGAGCAAGGCCGGCCTCTCCTTCGTCATGGCGATCGCCGGGGCTTTCTGGGACATGTACGAGGGCCGCACGCCCGCGGCGAAGATCATGGACCTCGTAGGCCGCTTTCATGCAGGCGGGATTCGCCGGCTCTACCTCGCCGGCAGCCTGGGCATGGAGGACCCCGCCCATGTCAACAGCCTGTTTCGCGAAGTGAAGCAGCGCTGGCCCGACCTGGAGTTGGGCTTTCACGTGCACAACATGTCGGGAGCGGCCACGGCGAATATTCTTGCGGCGCTCGACGGTGGGGCGACGTTCGTCGAAGGCTCGATCTGCGGGATCGGCGGGGGAATCGCACTGCCGGGCGGCGTCAAAGCGATCGGCAACCTCGCGACTGAAGACATCGTCTACCTTCTCAACGAGATGGGCATCGACACGGGCATGGATGTCGACGAGGTCGTGGCAGCAGCGCGCGACGTCGCGAGGATGCTCGATGTCGTACCGACTGGCCACATCGCCCATTGCGGTTCACGGGCCGAGCTGATGGCCATGGGAGCCCGCTCTGCAGGTGGGATCAGATTAGATACGAACTAATTTTGTTCAAAAAACTTAAATAATTGTTTAAAGAGATATTTTGTTATCGTATAGTGGCAACTTCACTGGAGACGACTATGAACATCACCGCCAAAAACCTCACTCAAACGGATTTCGCTGCTGAAATCAGCGGCGTCTCCCTGGACGAAACTTCGCTGGAGGGTGTCCAGCGCCGCCTGCAGTACCTGTGGCTGAAGCACCAGGTCCTGGTGTTTCGCAACCTGGACACCGACGACGAGCAGCGCCTGATCGGGCTGTCGAAGGTCTTCGGGCGCCTGGAGATCCACAGCCGGGCCGAATACCTTTCGCCCAAGACGCCCGAACTGATCTACGTGTCGAACATCAAGGAAGGTGCGCGCAAAATCGGCGTGCTCGGCGATGGAGAAGCCGGCTGGCATACCGACCAGACCTATCGGCCGACACCGGCCCTCGGCTCGCTGCTGGCCGCCTCCATCGTGCCGCCCGAAGGCGGGAACACCTCGTTCGCCGACACGCACCGCGCCTACGAGGCGCTGCCGCAGGCGATGAAGACGCGCCTCGAAGGCCTCAAAGCGGTCAATTCCTACGAAATGTTCAACGAAAAATACAGCGAGCCTGCCAACAACCAGCAGCGCGCCGTGGGAACCGTGCAGACCCAGCCCATGGTGCGTACGCATCCGATCACCGGACGCAAGGCGATCTACGCCAGCAAGAACCTCGTGCCCAGCATCGTAGGCATGAGCGAGGCCGCCACCCGCGAACTGATGGAGGAACTGGACTCGCTGTGCTTCAGGCCCGAATTCGTCTACGAGCACAAGTGGAATGTGGGTGACGGCGTGCTGTGGGACAACGCCTGCGTCATGCACCGGCGCGATACCTGGGATCCCGTCTTCCCCCGGCTGATGAAGCGCACCACCATCCGCCCGCCCGAAGACCTCGCCGTGCCGTTCTAGCGCTCATGCGGCTTTGAGTACTGTCAGTACGGCCTGATTTGGCGAAGAATGTCCCTCTTTCGGGAGACACCCCATGCCCAATGCATTGAGAGCAGAAACGTTCAACCTCACCCCCCTGGCCGCACCGCTTGGTGCGGAAATCACCGGGATCGACCTGACGCGGCCGCTCGACGCTGAAACCCGGGCGGCCCTGCATGACGCGTGGGTGAAGTACGCGGTCCTCGTCATCCGCGGGCAGAAACTCGAGCCGGCTCAGTTCGCGCAGGCCGCTGGCATCTTCGGCGAGTTGCTCGAGCAGCAGGTGAAGAAGTTCGCGTTTGCGGACAATCCCCTGGTCGGTACGATCTCCAGCCGCGATCTGCCGATGGTGGAGGGCAAGCTGCACGTGCGCGGCGAGAACTTTCACACCGACCACTCGAACTTCCCGGCGCCGCCAAAAGCGACGATGCTGTTCGCGGTGTCCCTGCCCTCGAAGGGCGGGGATACGCAGTTTGTCGATGTGCGCAAGGCCTACGATGACCTGCCGGAGGAGACCAGACGAAAAATCCTGCCGCTGCGCTCGCCGCACGTCTATGAGAGCAGCCAGAGCCCGCGCAAAATGGCGGCCCTGAGCGCCGAGGAGCGGGCCAGGGTGCCGCAAACGCTGCAGCCGCTGGTGATACGCCACCCGGAAAGCGGGCGCGCGGCGCTTTATCTCAATACCGGGCGCATGGAGGGCATCGAGGGCATGGATCCGAACGAGGGCTTCAAACTCATCGACGCGTTGTACGCGCATGCAACCCAATCGAAGTACGAATACCGCCACAAATGGTTGCCGGGCGACATGGTGATCTGGGACAACCGCAGCGTAATGCACCAGGCCAACGCCGATTACGATCCCTCCGAATACCGCTACCTTTACCGCATCATGCTCAAGGGCGCGCCGCTTCAGGCGGCGGCGGCCTGAACCTGCGAGGCGAAAGGACAAATCTCAATTGAACTATCCTAAATTCATCCTGGCACTGGGTGTCGCTGCGTTCTTCGCGGTCGGTTTTGTCGGCGAGGCCGCCGCGCAGGCCTACCCCAACCGCCCGATCAAGGTCATGGTGCCGTTCACGCCGGGCGGCGGTACCGATATCCTCGCGCGCATCGTGGGCGCAAAGATGGCCGAGTCCATGGGCAGTCCGGTCGTCGTAGAGAATCGCCCGGGCGCCAACACCATCGTGGCGACCGAGGCGCTGGTGAATTCCGCGCCCGACGGCTACACGGTCCTCATGCAGACCAACAATTTCGCCTCCAACGCGACGCTCTACGCCGGCAAGCTCTCCTACGACACGTTCAAGGATATCGTCCCGGTCACGCTGATTGCGGGGAACCCGCACGTCCTGGTCGTGAACCCCGGCGTGCCGGCGAAGAATTTCAAGGAGTTCGTCGCGCTCGCCAAGGCCAAACCGGGCTATATCGCGTTTGCGTCTGCGGGCAGCGGCACGGTAAACCATCTCGCCGGCGAACTGCTGAAGATGCTGGCCGGAATCGACATGCTGCACGTACCCTACAAGGGCAGCGGCTCGGTGATGCCCGACCTGCTGGGCGGCCAGGTGCAGGCGCTGTTCGCGGCGATGCCGACGGTGACCGGTCACATCCGGGAAGGCAAGCTGCGCGCCCTCGCGGTCACAACGCCCAAGCGGTTTCGCGGGTTGCCCGATGTGCCCACAATCGCGGAAAGCGGCTACCCCGGATACGACTTCAGCTCCTGGTTCGGGTTCCTCGTGCCCGCAGGCACGCCGCGGCCCGCGATCGACCGCCTGCACGCGGAAGTGGTGAAGGCGCTCAAGGATCCCGGCGTGCAGCAACGCCTTGCCGACTACGAGATTTTCGGTTCCTCGCCGGAGGAGTTCGCCGCCTTCATCAAGAAGGAAGTCGACAAGATCGGCAACATCATTCGCGTCTCCGGCGCGAAAGTCGACTCGTGAAGGGAACTCCGCGCATCGGCGCCGGAACGATCGAGTTGCCCGGCGCGAAGGTGAACCCATGAGCCATTTCGTCGCCTGCCTCGACGTGTGGGCACCGGCCGTGCGCGAGGTCGTGCGCCGGGTGGCCCCGCCGGAACTGGACCTGCATTTCGCGACAACCTACGACGCGGCCGAGCAGATGGCGCTCGTGGAGAACGCCGAAATCATCTTTGCCGGCTGGGCCGCGGTGACCGCACCCATGCTCGAGCACGCGAAGAAGCTTCGCATGATCGAAAAGTGGGGCATCGGCGTGGACCGTATCGACCTCGAGACCGTGCGGCGCATGGGCATTCCGCTTGCGATTACCGCCGGGTCGAACGCCGGTCCGGTAGCCGAACTGGCCGTCGGCCTGATGCTGGGCGTCTACCGGCGGCTTGCCCAGGTCGACGCCGCGTTGCGCCGGGGCATCTGGCTGAAGGCGGAGATGCGGGAGATCGGCTATCAGATCGCCGGCAAGACCGTCGGGCTGGTTGGCTTCGGTAACATCGGCCGCAAGGTTGCGCAGAGGCTGCGCGGATTCGAGTGCCGCGTCCTCTACTACGATGCGCGGCGCGCCGACGCGTCGATCGAAACCGCACTTGGCGCGGCGTATGTTCCATTTGAGCAGTTGCTTGCCGATAGCGACATCGTCAGCCTGCATGCACCGTTCATCCCGCAGGCCGGAAAGATGATCACCGCGGAAAGGATTGCGAAGATGAAGGACGGCGCCGTCCTCATCAACACCGCGCGAGGGGAACTGGTGGACGAGAAGGCGCTGTATGCCGCGCTTGTATCCGGAAAGCTGCGCGGCGCCGGGCTGGACGCCTTCGATCCGGAGCCGGTGCGCGCGGACCATCCGCTCCTCACGCTCGACCAGGTGCTCGCCACTCCGCACATCGGGGGTGCCGTGTTCGACAACGTCGAGAACGTCGCACGCCACGCGATCGGCAATATATTGAAGTTCCTGCATGGAGAGCCCCTTTCCCCGGCCGACGTGATCGTGCCGGTGACTACCCCTTCCGCGCGGGCATCCGCATGAGCAAAGAACCGGCACCCGTATTGAGAAACCCGCTGGCCGAGACCCTGGCGGCCGGAAAGCTCGGCCTCGCGATCATTGTCAAGCAGGTGCAGAGCGTGGACATCGCCATCGCTGCAAAAACGTGCGGCTATGACGCGGTCTATGTCGACCTCGAGCATTCGGTCATTCCCGAGTCGGCCGCGGCGCAGATCTGTGTGACGGCCCTGAACGCCGGGATCACGCCGCTGGTGCGCGTGCCGAGCCACGCCGCGCACTTTGCCAACCGCATCCTCGACGCAGGCGCCCTCGGCGTGGTGGTGCCGCATGTGCAGAGCGCAGAAGAAGCGCGGCACATAGCGAACGCCTGCCGGTTTGCGCCGCTGGGCGAGCGCTCGGTCGCCGGGAATTGGCCGCACTTCGGCTATGCAACCTGGCCGGCTGAGCAGGTGCGCAGGCTGCTGAACGAAAAAACCACCGTGGTCGTCATGCTCGAGACGCCCGAAGCGGTCGAGCACGCGGCCGAGATCGCAGCCGTGCCGGGCATCGACATCCTGCACATAGGCAGCACCGATCTGTGCGACGCACTTGGCGTGCCGGGACAGTTCGGCCATCCCGAAGTCGAGAAAGCGTTCCGGCGCGTGATCGACGCTTGTCGTGCTAACGGCAAGATTGCCGGCGCCGGCGGAATGGGCAGCGCCCAGGACGTGACGAAGAAAGTCGTGCAGATGGGCGTGCGCTTCATCACCGCCGGCAACGAATGGGCCTTCATGATGGCGGCCGCGCGCCAGCGCGCCGCGGCCCTGCGCGAAATTCCATACTGAGAAGGAACTCCGACGTGGCATCCAAAGAAAACGCCCCTCGCGTGCGGGTAGTGGCCGACGACCTGTGGTTTCCGGAAGGCCCGGTGTGGGTCGGCGACGGCAGTCTTCTCGTCGTCGAGATCCGCCGCAAGACGCTGACGCGCATCTGGCCCGACGGCCGCAAGGCCCTCGTTGCAAATCTCGGCGGCGGCCCCAACGGCGCGGCCATGGGTCCGGACGGTCACTGCTACATTGCCAACAACGGCGGCTTCAGGTTTACGCAGCGTGCCGACGGTCGATGGGTGACGGCAGGAACGCCGGAGGACTATGTCACCGGGCGGATTGAACGCGTCAATATCGAGACCGGGAAATTCGAGACGCTCTATGACCGGATCGGCGACCAGAAGATCCGCGGCCCGAACGACCTCGTGTTCGACGCGCATGGCGGGATCTGGTTCACCGATCCCGGCAAGACACGCCACCGCAACTGGGACCGCGGCAGCATCTGTTACGCCAGGGCGGACGGCTCATCCATCCGCGAGGTCGTGTTCCCCATCCACAAGCCCAACGGCATCGGGCTCTCGCCGGACGGAAATACGCTCTATGTTGCCGAGACGGAGTCCGCGCGCCTGTGGGCCTGGGACCTGAAAGGACCGGGCGAGCTGGCCGCGCCGGCCACCGCGTCGCCCAGTTCCCCGCATGGCAGTCGTCTCGTGTGGGGATCGCCCGATTACCGGCGCTTCGATTCGCTCGCTGTTGAAGCGAATGGCAATATCTGCGTCGGCACGCTCGACAAAGGCGGGATCACGGTTTGCAGGCCCGCGGGCGGAGGGGCCGATTTCGTGCCGGTGCCGGGCGACACGCATGTAACCAACATTTGCTTCGGCGGACCGGACCTGAGGAAGGCCTACATCACGCTTTCCTACGCCGGGCAGCTCGTCGAGATGGACTGGCCGCGACCCGGGCTGCGGCTCTTCGCCTGAGTTTCCCGTGCCCGCTTGCGCTCATACCTTCCGCACGCCTTCGCCATATTTGGCCACCGCCTTGTCCGCCGTCAAAAGCAGCAATCCTTCCACGCGTGCTTGCGCCACGAGAATGCGGTCGAACGGGTCTTTGTGCAGGCGCGGCAGATCATTCACCGCGATGGTGTGTTCGCTTGTAATGGGCAATTCCCGATAGCCGTTGACCAACAGCATGCGCCACAGGCGGCGCGGTTCAATGTTGAAATCGGCACGCCCGAGCGTGCGTTTGATGCAGATTTCCCACAGGCTCGCGGAACTGAACATGAGTTGATTGTCGGCTGCCAGCAACAGGCCGCGCGCCTTGGCAGAAAGCC
>JANMXB010000099.1:0-6300 GCA_031380765.1 Pseudomonadota bacterium
GCCCATTCGTCCCAGATCGAGACGCCGCGCACCTGCAGCCAGCGCACATTGGTGTCGCCGGCGAGGAACCACAGGAGCTCATAGAGGATCGATTTCAGGTGCAGTTTCTTGGTCGTCAACAACGGAAAGCTGCTGGCGAGGTCGAAGCGCATCTGGGCGCCGAATACTGAAAGCGTGCCCGTGCCGGTGCGGTCGGTTTTGCTTGCGCCATGCGCAAGCACATGGGCGACGAGGTCGAGATACTGGCGTTCGCCGCCGGGTGGAGGATTCGGGCCCGGGCTCATACGGCGATATAGGCGAACAGCTCGTGCGCGCTCTGGAAACGGTCGGCGGGTTTCTTCGCGAGCAGGCGTTCGATGATGGGCTGATAGCCCGCAAGCCTGCCCGGCAGCTGCGGTACCTGGCCGTGCACATGCTGGTAGATCAGCCCGGCCGCATTTTCGGCATCGAACATCCGCCGG
The DNA here is from genome assembly GCA_031380765.1 of Pseudomonadota bacterium. Classification (GTDB taxonomy): domain Bacteria; phylum Pseudomonadota; class Gammaproteobacteria; order Burkholderiales; family SG8-39; genus SZAS-79. The sequence goes on from JANMXB010000099.1 coordinate 462, forward strand.
CCGGTGAGCATTTCGACGAAAATCACACCCAGACTATACAGGTCGGAGCGCGCGTCCACCGGCTGCCCGAGGAACTGCTCCGGGCTCATGTAGCGCGGGGTCGCAAAGAGGCTGCCGTGCTGGGTCAGGCTCGACTCGGCGCCCAGGTCCTTGGCGAGGCCGAAGTCGACGATCGCAAGGCGCCCGTTCTCGCGGAACAGGATGTTCTGCGGCTTGAGGTCGCGGTGGATGATGCCGTGCGAATGGATCGCATCGAGGGCCTTTGCAATTTGCGTTGCAATGCGCAAGGCCCCCATCGATGTCACCGGCTGGATCAGGCGCATCTTGAGGTCCCCGCCGGGAAAATATTCCATCGCGATGAACGGATTGTCTCCGGCGAATCCCTGGTCGTAGATCCGCGCGACGTGCTCGTTCTCGAGCGAGACGAGGAGCTTGTATTCCTGCTCGAAGCGCTTGAGCAACACAGCATCGGCGCGCAGGGACGGGTCGAGGATTTTCAGCGCGAGCTGGATGCCGTCGCGCTCGCGTTCGGCGAGATAGACCTTGGCCATGCCGCCCTCGCCGATCTTTCTCACGATCCGGTAGCCCTGCACGCGGTCAATGTCGGCACTGACCGGCAGGCCGATCTTGCGGATGTCGAACTGTGAAGTGCGCAGGAAAGCGATCGCGGGGTTGGTGCGCTCGATGTGCCGGGCTTCTTGCTCGCGCAGCGCCTCCTGCACCGAGATCACAAGCTGCTCTGCGGTCAACCCCGCCTTGGGCAGGAAATCGGCCGCGCCGGACTTCATGGCCCTGACGGCGAGGGGCTCACCGCCTTGCCCGGTGATCAGCACCACGGGTGGGGCGTTCTGATCCTTGCGGATTTGCGCCACCCAGGCTAGCCCGTCCTCACCGGCGGGCTGCGCGTCGAGCAGCACCGCGGCATAGCCTCCGCCCGAGATCGCGGCCAGCGGAGCGCCCTGAACGCGCGGGTCCCATTCCTCGGTCTCGGCCTCGGGCCAGCGCTCGCGCAGCATGAGCGCGAGTTCGGCGCGGAAAACGCCGGATTCGTCGACGATCAGGAAGCGCATGGAAGGTGAGTCGTACGGGTCGGCGCGGCGGGTTTGTCATCGATTGTAGCCAAGGTTGCCTATTCGTACCCGGCCGGGGCATCATCCAGCGTTTCGCGAGGGGACAATCAAATGCTCAAGCTGTTCGGCGGCGGCAAGCCGGACCATCCGATGGCCGATCCGAAGGAGGCGCGACGCCTCCTCGACGATTTGCCGGCGCAGGATCCGTTCAAGGCGCTCGAAGAGCTTGCCCACTGGTTCGAATCGGTGTCGACCGCGGGGGGCTTCAAGCTCGATCAGCGCATGCAGCTTCTCCTGCAGATCGACGAAGCGGGCCAGATGCGCGTGCGCAAGCTTTCGCGCGACTATCTCGCCAGCGCGCGGCTGTCCAAGGTGCAGGAAAACCGCCTCTGGAAAGTCATCCACGAATACTGGAGCCAGGCGGGCCAGGCGTTCGGCCGCGCGGTCGACCAGTTCGTCACGGGCGCCAAGGGCGCCGACGCGGCCAAGGCCCTGCTTCCGCTGCTGATCGTGCGCTCCCTGCGCGCCATTTCGCAGCAGATCAAGTGGATGCATATGCGCTACGGGCCGGTCGACCTCAGCGCGTGGGGCGTCTTCAACCGCATCTATGGTTTTGCGGAGTTCAGGGGCATCGCCGGCACGCGCACGACTGTTTACCCGGGCATCGCGGGGGAATCCACACCCCAGCAGGAATTCCTCAAAGGCGTGGTCTTCAGCGCAAGCTCGCCGGATGCGCTGCTTCCGCTCGAAGTGGAGCTGGCCGAGCGCCTCATCGTCGACTTCACGCCGAAGTTCACGCTGAGCGCAACGCCGTCGGCGGACATGAGTTACTGGACCGACGTCAACCAGAACATGGCGCCCCAGCGCCTGGCGCGGCCGCCCCAGCAGACACCGACCCTGCGCTGCTTCGGCGCCTCGGCGGCGCTCGAGGAGGTGAAGGCGTACATCCAGAAAATAGAAGCCTCGCGGCAGGTTCCCGCCACTCTTAACCTGGGCGGGGCGTACGAGCCCGAAGTCGTGCTCGACGTGCTCGAGCACCTGGCCCTGTACTGATCGACGGAGCCGCCGGAAAGAAAGCATCCGCGCCACAGCGTCAAATCGCGCCTTTCGGTTGCGCACGGGTACGACGGCCTGCTTAGCGTGCTGGGCCAGTCCGAGTCGCTCGATTTCGAGTCCACCGCAGTTGAGAGCTGGATCGTCGAGAACGTCAGTGCCGGCGGCTTCGGGGCCGTCGTGCAGCAGCTCAAGGGCGACTGGCTCAAGGTTGGCGCGCTGATTGCCATGCAGCCCGAAGGCGGCAGCAACTGGGTGACCGGCATCGTCCGCCGCGTCAACAAGGTGGGCAACGGGCAGGCGCGCGTGGGTATCCAGTCCCTTTCGAAAGCGCCGATGGCGGGAAAGTTCTGGACCGGGGTTGCGAACGAAACCGGCGTTCTGCTCAAGACCGGCGAACCCGGCAGCGGCGAGGTGCGGCTGGTGCTGAAGCCGGGCGTGTTCGTGCCGGGCCAGAACCTGGAGTCCGAGCGCGGCGGGCGCTTCCACGTGTACATGCCGCAGGCCGTCGAGGACAAGGGCGAGGACTACGAGATCGCCCGGTTCCGCGAGATGATCCGGGAAAGCTAGGAACAGGGCAGAGCTAGGAACAGGGGACCCTGCGGTTCCCCCGAACCCCCTCCGCTGCTGATGGCAGGAATTGTCGCTAGCTTAGGACCCGGACTAGCCAGCCCGATATATCGGCGATTTCTTCCGGGCACACCGAGTGCGGCATCGGGTATTCGTGCCACTCGACCGGATAGCCCAGGGCTTCGAGCATTTTGCGCGACTGCCCGGCGCGGCCGATCGAAATCATCGGGTCCGCGCTGCCGTGCGCCATGAATATGGGCAAGTCGCGATTCGCGGCATGCCGCTCCGCCTCGAGCGTTCCGGCAAGCGGCAGGTAGGTCGACAGCGCCATGATCCCCGCCAGCCGCCGCGGGTGACGCAGCCCGGCCTGGAAAGCAATCGCCCCGCCCTGTGAAAAACCGGCCAGCACGATGCAGCCGGCGGCGACTCCACGGGACTCCTCCCGTGCAATGAGGGCCTCGACCGCGAATTGGGACGCGCGCAGACCTTCGCCGTCCTCCTTGCCGCCGCCCAATTCGAGGATGTCGTACCAAGCGCGCATCGCCATGCCGTTGTTCAGGGTTACCGGCCGCACGGGTGCGTGCGGGAAGATGAAGCGCACGCCCAGGGACGCGGGCAGGGCGAGCTCGGGCACGATCGGCTTGAAGTCATTTCCATCGGCACCCAGGCCGTGCATCCAAATCACCGCTGCACTCGGGGATGGGGCGGTCTCTATTTCGATCCGTTCGAGCAGTTTTGTATCCATTGCGCAATTCTAGCGGAGCGGGGCGAAGCGGCCTCCCCAATGTTCACGCCTACATGCGTCCGGCGGGAGCCGCGTCGCCGATGTTTTCCGGCGCAGTCCGCTGGCGCTGGACTTCCTTGCGCTTCATCGCGAGATACGTGTTACGGTCGATTTCGTGCAGTTGCCGGGCGTACTGCTCCGTCGAATCGAACCAGGCGGCGATTCGGCGCTCGACACGCTGCGCTGACGGCGCCGCCGCCGCAGCCAGATAGGCATCGATGGCGAGGTAGTAACGCATGGTGTTGCGCTCAACGACTCCGCGCATCCCGCCGATCAGTTCCTTGCCCGAGGACGTGAATCCCACTTTGCCTGCCCCCGCGGTGGCGAGGTAGGCCTGCATCGCAAGGCGCCCCGCCATGCCGTAGCCATACGAGTAACGCAGGTGCAGGAAGGTCTTGCCATTGTCGCCTGGTATCGCCTCGGCGAGCACGCGATAATCGTGCGTGCCGAGAGGCCCGCTGACTGCGTCAAGCCTTGCGGCGAAGTAGTCACGCGAAGTTTCGGCCACCCGGTACTTGAAATCGATCGGATAGGCGTCTTCCAGAGGCACGTCATATTTGCTTCCGATGCGCACCGCCAGTGTGGTCTCGCCGGCTTTTTCAGTGACGCGGCAGTCCTTGGTGTTGAGCGGCAGGATCATGATGTCGCACCAGGGTCCCGCCCCGGTCAGTGCCGTGCTGACAGATGTAAACGGAAATTCGACCAAGGCGTAAACGTCACCCTTGAGCATCCCGGAAGCGTCCGCCGACTCGATATAAATCGGACGTTGGTATTGGTTGTTTTTCAGTGCGTCGCCCAACGCCGCGAATTTCGCGCGCAGTGCAGGCGCCTGGGTCGAATCGGCCGGGGCCAGCTGGGCGATGCAGGCCATGAGAGCGCCAGCCAGCGCAGTGCAGAAATTTTTCGTCATGGGGGCTTGGACTCGCACTCGGTCAGGCAAGTTCGGCCAATCGCTACTGGTTTTATGTACAGCTATAATGCGCCTCATGGAGGCAAAGTTCCTCGAAAAGCTCAATCCCGCCCAGCGCGACGCCGCCGTCCACGGGGATGCGCCGCTGCTCATCATCGCCGGCGCCGGAACAGGCAAGACCAACACGCTCGCGCATCGGGTCGCCCATTTGATGCTCAAAGGCGTCCGGCCCGAAAGGGTGCTGCTCCTCACCTTTTCGCGCCGCGCTGCGCAGGAGCTCTCGCGACGCTGCCAGGCAATCGTCTCGAGTGCGTTGAAAACCGCGGACTCGCCCGCAGTGCGGCTGACGTGGGCGGGAACATTCCACTCGATAGCCAACCGGTTGCTGAGGCAATACGCCACCCAAGCCGGGCTCGAACCCGGTTTCGGCGTGATGGACCGCGGCGACTCGGCCGACCTGCTCGACGTGGCCCGGCACGACCTGGGCTATTCGGCACAGGACAGGCGCTTTCCGCGCAAGGACACCTGCCTCGCGATCTATTCGCACTGCGTCAATACCCAGCGTGCGCTCGGCGCCACGCTGGCCGGGACGTTCCCCTGGTGTGTGGAATGGGAGGCCGAGCTTAAATCGCTGTTCCGCAGGTATGTGGCGTCGAAGCTCGACCAGCAGGTGCTCGATTACGACGACCTGCTGCTTTACTGGCACGCGCTCATGCAGAACGGCGATCTCGCCCGCGACGTCGAATCGCGCTTCGACCACGTGCTGGTCGACGAATACCAGGATACGAACACTTTGCAGGCCGAAATCCTGCTCGCGCTGAAGCCTTCGGGCGCCGGTCTGTGCGTGGTGGGCGACGATGCGCAGTCGATCTACTCCTTTCGCGCGGCCAACGTGGAGAACATTCTGGCGTTCCCGGACCATTTCTCGCCCCCCGCGCGCAGGATCGCACTCGAGGACAACTATCGCTCGACCCAGTCGATACTCGACGCGGCAAACGCATTGATGGCCGGCGCCGCACGCCAATTCGACAAGACGCTGCGCTCCAGGCGCTCGTCCGGAACCCGCGTGCGCCTGGTGACCGTGCTCGACGAACTTGCGCAGGCGCACTTCGTGATCGAGGGCGTGCTGGCTGCGCGCGAGCAGGGAGTGCAATTGCGCAAGCAGGCGGTGTTGTTTCGCAGTGCCCACCATAGCGATGCCCTCGAGCTGGAACTGGTCCGCCGCAATATTCCGTTCGTGAAGTACGGCGGGCTGAAATTCCTCGAAGCCGCCCATGTCAAGGACCTGCTCGCAATCCTGCGCTGGGCGGACAACCGCAGGAACAGGATTGCCGCGCATCGCGTCCTGCAACTGCTTCCCGGCATGGGGCCCGCCAACGCAGACCGTTGCTTCAAGGCGCTCGAGGCGGCGCAGCACGACTGGGCTGCGTTGTCCGCCTGGCGGGCACCCGC
>JANMXB010000107.1:0-8645 GCA_031380765.1 Pseudomonadota bacterium
ACCTGCCAGCGCGCCGCGCCTGGATCGCCTCGATCTCGTCCATGATGCGATTCATCCGCGCAACGACCGCCCGATAGGGGGCAGGGCTCGCAAGATCGACGCCCGCCGCCTTCACCAGTTCATAGGGGTAGTCGGAGCCGCCGGCGGCGAGCAGCTTGAGATAGCGCTCGCGGGTGCCCGGCTCGCCTTTGAGCACGGCATCGGCGAGGAGCGAACTCGCTGCAATCGACGTCGCGTACTGGAAGACGTAGAAGGGCCGGTAGAAGTGCGGGATGTAGGCCCACTCGACAGTGTAGGCATCGTCGATCTTCATCACGCCTTCCTGGTCCCCGTGATAGCGGCGCAGGATTTCCCCATAGATCCGCGTCAATTTGTCGCCGCTTAGCGGCTCGCCCCGGTCGACGCGGGCATGCACCTCGCGTTCGAACTCCGCGAACATCGCCTGTCGAAAGAACGTGCCGCGCAGGGTTTCGAGCGCCGAGCCCAGATAGAGCAGGCGCTCATCATCGTTGGTGGCGTTCCTGAGAACGTGCTCCAGGAGCAGAGCTTCGTTGAACGTGGAGGCGATCTCCGCAACGAACGTGGCGTAGTCTGCGGTGACGAACGGCTGCGCCTTGTTCGACAGATACGAGTGCATTGCGTGACCCCACTCGTGCGCCAGTGTGGACACCGATTCATAGTCGTCGTTGTAGTTCATGAGCACCAGGGGGTGCACGTCGTACGCCCCGCCGGCCATGTGAGCGCCCGAGAGCTTGCGTGGCCGCGGGTAGAGGTCCATCCAGCGGTTCCCCAGTCCGGCGGCCATGGCCGCCACATAAGGCTCGCCCAGCGGCTTGACCGATTCGAGCATCATCTTCCTTGCCTCGTCGATCGGGTATTTGCGCTTGCTGCTGACAAGGCGCGGATAGATGTCGTAGTAATGCAATTCTCCCTTGATCGCGAGCAGCTTCCCGCGCAGGCCGAGATAACGGTGCAGCGTGGGCAGGTTCATGTTGGTCTCGGCGATCAGGGTTGCGTAGACGCTTGCGGGAAGCCGTTCGCGATCGAGTGTGCGCGAGAGCGTATCCGGATACTTGCGGATCTTTGTGTACACCGCGTCCTTCTTCAGGCTCTCGTGGAAGGTGACGCCAAAAGTGCGCTCGAACTGCTTCCAGGTACCCCAGAACGCGTCGAAGACTTTCTTGCGGTCGTCGCGGTCGGGCGCTGCCCGGTATTCGGTATAGGCCGACTGATCAAGCTTCACTTCCCTGCCATCCGAAAGCCTGATTGTCGGCCAGGGCAATTCCGCATTGGTGAGAATCCGGTAAGTCGAGCCCGCCGCGTCCTTGGACAGGCCGAAGGTGGCGACGATGTTTTCACCGCCGGTGTCGAGCGTATGCGGGGCCGCGCGCAGGATCCGGTCGAGCGGTTGGCGGTAGACCGAAAGCAATGGCTCCTGCGCGTGGAAGCGTTCGATCCGGGATTTTCCCACGTGCAGGATCTCCGGCTTCAGGAACGACGTCAGCTCGTCCCGCTGCGTGCCAAGGCTGCGCGCTTTCTCGTTCAGCTCCAGACTTTCGGGCGCTCCCGTATCCTCGGCAAAGAGCTCCGACGCATATACTTCTAGCCTATCGTAGCGCTTGCTTAAATCGGCATGGGCGTCCAGACACTTTCTCAAGCGGTGCGCCGACTCGCCCAGGTGTCCGCGACAGGCGGAGAATGCCTTCAATTGCGCCTCTAGCCGCGCGGCGTCGTCGGCCCACGCCTTGACCGAAGGATAGAGATCCGCGAGATTCCAGCGGTCTTCGGGCCGCTCCGCCGCCCCTAGTTGAGCGCCCGCCCAGAGGGCTGCGAGCAAGACGGCGCCGCGAATTGTCAATCCCGGCGGCTCGCGCGACAGGCGCTGTCCGATATTTTCCACCTGAAAATCCTCTTAGATCACCTGGCCGCGGCTTCGAGCGCAATCCAGTGATCGATGCGCGCTTCGAGCAGGTCAAGCGGCAGGGCTCCGTCGTCGAGCAAGGCGTTGTGAAAGCGCCGCAGGTCGAATTTGTCGCCCAGGGCCTGCCGCGCCTTTGCGCGCAGCGCCTTGATCTTGAGCTCTCCGATCTTGTAGCCCAGGGCCTGTCCGGGCCACAGGATGTAGCGATCGACTTCCGCGATTGCGGAACTTTCGGATATCCCGGCATTGTCAGTCAGATAGCCGATCGCCTGGTCGCGCGTCCAGCCGAAGGCGTGGAGCCCCGTATCGATCACCAGACGACAGGCTCGCCACATTTCGGCAGACAATTGTCCGAACCTGGATGCAGGATCCTTGTACATTCCCATTTCACTGCCAAGACTTTCGGCATAGAGCGCCCAGCCTTCGCTGTAGGCCACGTAGCCCGCGTCGCGCCGGAATGACGGAAGTCCCTTGAGCTCCTGGGCCCGCGCGATCTGCAGATGATGGCCCGGTACCGTCTCATGCAGGAGGATGGCCTCCATTTCGTACTTCGCCCGGCGCGCAAGGTTATTCGTGTTGGCCTCGAAAAATCCCGCGCGGCTGCCATCGAGCGCGCCACCGGAGTAGTGCTCGGCGTTGTCGCCCTCGTAGGGCTCCATCGGGCGGATGCCGTACGGGAGCCGCGGCAGTTCGGCAAACAGCTTGGGCAGTTCCGCGTCGGCGCGCTTGGCGATATCGCGATAGTGGGTCAGCATCTCCTCGGCCGTGGCGTGGAACATGCGCGGGTTGGTTTTGAGTGAATGCAGGAATTGCGCAAGCGAGCCCTTGAAGCCGCTCAAGTCGGCCACCTTGTCCATTTCCGCGCGAATGCGTGCGACCTCCTGCCCGCCGATTGCATGAATTTCGCCGGCGCTGAGGCTCGTCGTCGTCATGATCCGTATCATTTGCTCGTAGTAAGGCATTCCCGCAGGCAGCTTCGACGCCGCGAGCTCGATGCTGCACGCCGGAAGGTACGTGTCTTCGAGGAATTGCCTGAACTGCGCGAACGCTGGGTGGACTTTTTCCGCCAACACTTTCGTGGCGGCATCGACAAGGCGCTTTTTGTCGTTCTCGGCAAGGGCGGCCCCGAATTGCCTGAATGGCGCGTACAGCGGCGTTGCCGTGACATCGGATCCGGAAAAGGTTGCAAGCTGTCCCGGGACTCGCAGCATCGCAACGCGCGGCGGAACCCAGCCCGACTTGATTCCGGCCTCGAGGGCGGACCTGGTTTGCGCGAGCAGGCGCGGGATCGCCGAAAGGCGTTGCAGATAGTTTTCGTAGTCGCGCGCGTTCCCGAACGGCGCGGCCTTGGCCAACAACGGTAGCACGGTGTGTGGGCCCCATCCGGGGGAGATGCGCAGCCAGCCATCGTCAAACCCGGCGCCGAACGGCAAGTCGCCGTACAAGGCATTGAGCGCCTCCTCGCGGCGCAGATCACCGGTCATCATTGCGAGCGATATCTGGTCCTGCGCCGAAAGCTTCTTCCGGTCGAATCGGGAAAGTTCTTTGAGCACGGCTTTGCCGTGCGCTTTGCGCCGCGCAACGGCTTCCTGCGACGCGTCGTGCAGACGGTCGTTGAACGTGTTGACACCCTGCAGCGTGGCGAATTCCGGATACTCCGCCTGAGCGCGTTTGAACTCGCGCTCGAACAGCGCATGCAGCGCCGGGTTCGACGCGGGGGGCGGCGCAAGCGGCGCGGCGTATCCCGTCGAGGCAAACACGACAAGCGTCAACGCAAAAATCCGAACAATCATGGTTGAGTCTTCCCTGGCGCCACTTTAGTGCGCAATGCCGCCTCAGGCAACATGGCACATTTGACCTGAGCTAGGAGGGCGAAGATACTTTGACCGATGGCGACAAATTCCGGATCCGGCGACACCTTTGACGGCGCGAGAACGCGAAAGGTGCGCCTGAGCCCGATGAGCGAGACGCTATTCCAGGCGTACCTCGCTACGGCCGTGCAGGAGTATGCGCAGGGACACCTCAAATCGGGCGACTGTGAGCCGGAGGATGCATTGAGGCTGGCACAGAAAGATTATCAGGAATTGCTGCCCAACGGATTACAGACGAAAAATCACTTTCTCTTCTCGATTTACGACGACGCGTCAGATGCAGCCGAGAGCATCGGAATGGTCTGGTTCGCGGTGAAGGACCAACGTGCGGTCAAATCGACGTTCATCTATGACTTCAGCATCCGCGAAGATCTGCGCGGTCACGGATACGGGCGGGCCACGTTGGGAAAAGTCGAAGAGTTGATTCGGCAAATGGGCATTGGTAAAGTCTTTCTCCACGTATTCGGATACAACCACGCGGCGCGGGCCCTGTACGAGAAAATGGGATATCAGATCACCGGCATCGGTATGACAAAGTCCCTGGACAAGCACTAGAAGCGGCGGTTGTCGCGTTCTTTGCGGGGTAATGGCGTGATCCCATGATTGTGTGACTACCAGCGAGCTCCCCATGAACGCACCAACCGGCCCGGCACTTCTTGCCAACCCCTTGCTTGAAGTGTGGAGCAGTCCGTATGGCCTGCCGCCGTTTACCAAGGCAAAAGCAGAACACTTCGCGCCGGCGTTCGCGGTCGCGCTGAAAGCGCATCGCGCCGAACTCGATGGCATCGCCGCCAACCCCGCCGCACCGACGTTTGAAAATACGTTTGCCGCCCTCGACAAAAGCGGGCGGCTGCTCAAGCGCATCGAGCAAATGTTCTACAACCTGACCGCGGCGGAAACGTCTTCCGAATTGCAGGCCGTCGAGCGCGAGATGGCGGCGCCCATGGCCGCGCATACAAACGCGATCCTCATGCACGCCGGGCTGTTCGAGCGCGTCGATGCGCTCTACAACCGACGGGACTCGCTCGGCTTGACTGCAGAACAAATGCGCTTTCTCGAACGCGTGCATCTGGACTTTGTGCGCGCCGGCGCGAGACTTAGCGTCGAAGAAAAGGCCCGTTATGGGCAAATAATGGAGAGATTGGCAGAACTAACGACGCAGTTTGCCCAAAACGTGCTTGCCGATGAGTCCGCATATCGGTTGGTGCTGAAGGACGAAAAGGATCTTGGCGGCCTGCCCGAATCGGTACGCGCCAGCGCGAGACAGGCGGCGGTCGAACGCGGTATCGATGGCCACGTCATTACCATTTCGCGTTCCCTGATCGTCCCCTTCCTCACATTTTCGGACAACCGCGAATTGCGCGAGCAGGCCTACCGGGCATGGACCGTACGCGGCGAAGGCGTCAACCCTGGTGCGGAAAACTTTGACAACGCGCCCATCATCCTTGAAATCATGGCGCTGCGGCTCGATCAGGCCAAGCTCCACGGGTATGCGAGCTATTCGGATTACGCGTTGAGCGACACCATGGCGGGAAAGCAGAGTGCCGTGTTGGATCTGCTGATGAAAGTCTGGACGCCGGCTCGAAAAAAGGCCCTGCTCGAATGCGAAGCTTTGCAGGCGATGGCGCGATCAAGGAAAGAGGCCGTTGAAATTGCACCCTGGGATTGGCGCTATTACGCGGAGAAAGTGCGCCGGGCGCGCTATGACGTCGATGACGCAGCGGTGAAGCCGTACTTTTCCCTGGACCGAATGGTGGAGGCAGTATTTGACTGCGCCAATCGCCTGTTTGGCCTCCAATTTGTATTCCAGCCGGGGCTTAAGGCCTACCACCCGGATGTAAAGGTTTACGAAGTGCAAGATGCGGACGGCTCGCTGTTGGGCGTGTTCCTGCACGACAATTTTGCGCGTGCCACAAAGCGAGGGGGCGCGTGGATGAGCAACTATCGCTTGCAAAGCCGCATCGATGGGGAAGTTACGCCGATCGTCGTCAACTGCAATAATTTCGCCAAAGGCGCGCAGGGCAAACCAACGTTACTGAGCGTCGACGATGCGCGCACGCTTTTCCATGAATTCGGCCACGGCCTCCACGGACTGCTCTCCAGCGTCAATTACGAGCGTCTTTCCGGCACCAGTGTGCTGCAGGATTTCGTCGAGCTGCCTTCGCAATTGTTCGAACACTGGCTGTCCGAACCCGAAGTATTGAAACGCCACGCGCGCCACTTTGAAACGAACGAGCCCATTCCCGATGCCTTGATGGCGCGCCTCGAGGCCGCGCGCCGATTCAATCAGGGTTTCGACACCGTCGAATACGTCGCCTGCGCACTGGTCGATCTCGCGCTTCACGCGCAAATTTCGACGACAGAGAGCGACGTGGCAAAGCTCGAGGCACAGGAATTGCAAAAAATCGGCATGCCGAAGCAGATTCTGATGCGCCACCGACTGCCCCATTTTGCCCATCTGTTTGCGGGCTCGAGTTACGCCTCCCAGTATTACGTTTACCTCTGGGCGGCCGTGCTCGATTGTGACGGCTACGGGGCGTTTGTCGAGGCGGGCAATCCCTTCGATGCGCCGACGGCGCAGCGCTTGCGCAAATTCATCTACTCAAGCGGCTCCACCATGGAGCCCGCCGAAGCGTATCGCGCCTTTCGCGGTCGGGAGCCTACTGTGACGCCGATGTTGAAAGACAAGGGGTTGCTGGACGCGGCTCCTGGCTAGCGCGATTCCGGCACGACACTAGGTGTTGCTAGATAATTGTTTCCAAATCTTAATTTTCGCTAAATGCCATTCCGAGAGCCGCAAAGCCCGGCTCGTCCCATACGAGTCGCAAGCCCTGCGGAGGAGAAGTTCGTTGTTTTTTTGCAACAAAATTGTAACACCTGTATCAGTTTGTAATTGACGTTTGATCACATAGGGATGAACAATCTTGTGTCGCAATTGGGGAATTGCGCAAAAGTCAAAGAGTGTATTGGGGAGGTAACAAAAAATGTCGTGTCGATCCTGTTATCGCGATTCGTCCGTTCCGTTTCTGACAATTGCCGCTGCAGGTCCTGCAAATAACGGCGCGTCCTGCGCCAAATCGTGCGTCCAGCTGGTCAAGATCGCGCTAGTTGCTATCGCCTGGTGTTCTTCTTAATCCATTTGGGGAAATTCGATGAAAAAAAAGTCACGTTCCACCAGGGCTTTTGCGAAGAAGCCATCCGTCATCGCTATAGAAATCGCGGTCGCCCTGATGGTCCCGCAGTTCGCTTTGGCGCAGATGACTGGAAACGTCGAGAGGATTGAAGTCACGGGTTCGCGGCTGCCGGCGCTTTCCGTCGAGGGCGCGAGCCCGATGACCGTGCTCAATTCGCAGGACATCAAGCTGGACGGCCTGGGCAAGACCGAAGACTTGCTGAACAATTTGCCGCAGGTGTTTTCCAGTCAGGGCAGCACGGTTTCCAACGGCGCGAGCGGAACAGCCAACGTGAATTTGCGCGGTCTGGGCGTGAACCGCAACCTCGTGCTCTTCAACGGCCGTCGCATGACTCCGGGAAGTCCGCAAAACGGCTCCAACTCCTACGCCGCCGACCTGAATCAGATTCCCGCGCCGCTCATTCAACGCGTGGAACTGCTCACCGGCGGCGCGTCGGGCGTCTACGGGTCGGATGCGATCTCGGGTGTCGTGAACTTCATCATGAACGACAAGTTCGAGGGCCTCCAGTTTGACGTCAACCACAGCTTCTACAACCACCGCCAACAGAACCCGAACGGGATCGCCGACCTCATCAATGGGCGTGCCAGCACCAACCCGGGGCAGTTTTCGGTGCCTGGCAATGTCAACAGCGATGGCAAGGTCAATAACGCCAGCCTGTTACTCGGGAAAAACTTCGCCGACAACAAGGGCAATGCAACGGTGTTCTTCAACTACAAGCTGGAGGACCCGATTCTGCAGGGGAGCCGCGACTTCAGTTCTTGCGCACTCAATCCGGGGGCCAGTTTCACCTGCGGCGGCTCATCGACTTCCTTTCCCGGCCGGTTCACGCGCCTAGATACCTTTGCCTCGCGCACGCCAACTGATGCCGCCGGCAATATCCGCCCGTTCAGTGCTGCCACCGACCAATACAATTTCGGTCCGCTCAATTACTATCGGCGTCCGTCCGAACAGTATGGGTTCAACGCCTTCGCCCACCTGGACGTCACCCCGAAAGTTCGCGCATATTCGGAATTCGGATTCCATGATAACCACACGGTCTCGCAAGTCGCCCCCGGCGGCATGTTCTTCGGCGATCCAACCTTTACCATGCGCCAGGAGAACCCGCTGCTGTCAGCCCCTTGGAAAGGCTTTCTTGGATTGGCGGCGCCCGGAGATACCCAGGACATCATCATCGGGAGGCGCAACGTCGAGGGCGGCGGACGTCAGGGCGATATCCGGCACACGTCTTTCCGCTGGGTGCTCGGCGCGAAAGGCGACATAACCCCGAACTGGCATTACGACGTTTTCTTCCAGACCGGCAAGGTCCTCTTCTCGGATTCGGAACTAAATTATTTTTCCAAGACGCGGAGCGTGCGCGCCATCGACGTGATAACGAATCCGGCCACCGGACAGCCCGCTTGCCGATCGTTTGTCGATGGCACCGACCCGAACTGCGTGCCGTACAATCCCTGGAGCCTCGGAGCGATCACACCAGGTGCGCTCAGCTATCTGCAGGTGCCGGGTTTGCAGAAAGGCTATACGCAGCAGCAGATTCAGGGCGGGACCGTTTCGGCGGATCTGGGTGCCTATGGGATCAAAGTGCCGACTGCGAAGGAAGCCGTCGCCGTCGTTTTCGGCCTCGAGCGCCGCAAGGAGGCGCTCAAACTGGAAACCGACCTG
>JANMXB010000161.1:0-1568 GCA_031380765.1 Pseudomonadota bacterium
ATGTCGAGCGCCGTGTATGCGATGAACGACTGCTTCGACCGGAAACGCGATCGCGAGCATCCGGACAAGCGGAACCGGCCGATCGCCAGCGGCGCGATCAGCCCGCGCGCGGGCGCCATTTTCGGGTTGCTGCTCGCGGGCGGTGCGCTTGCCCTGGGCGCCAGCGCCAGCAAACCGGTTGCGGCCATCCTCGCGGTCTATGCGCTACTCAACCTGGGCTACTCGATGGGCCTGAAGCGCATCCCCGTGGTCGACGTATTCATCATCGCCGCAGGCTTCATGCTCAGACTCTTGGCGGGCACGCTGGGGATCGGTATCGAGCCGTCGCGATGGCTGCTGTTTTGCGGTTTTCTGGTGACCTTGTTCCTGGGCTTCGCCAAGCGGCGGGCGGAGTTAATCCGTCTGGGGGAAGAAGCCGGGCAGCACCGCCCGGTGCTGGACGCGTATACCGAATCGTTCCTCGACGCCGCCGTCCACGCCTGCGCGATTGGCATGATCCTCGCCTATGGCCTGTACACGGTGTCGGCCCAGACCATGGCCTTGCACGGCACCGACCTGATCCTCACGCTGCCGTTCGTGCTCTTTGGCACCTTCCGATACCTGTTTCTGCTGCGCCATCGGGGCGGCGGCGCAGACCCGTCCAACGAGCTCCTCGACGACCCCTGGCTCCTCGCATCGGCCGCCGGATGGATCGCGGCCGTGGTGCTGCTGATTGGCTAGAGGCTGTTGTCGTCTAGAGGCGGTTGTCGGCTAGAATGAGGCGACAACAGGTACCCAGACGCAACCACAAATGTCCGATCGCCCCCACCAGCTCGCGCACCTCGATTTCCTCGGTGACGCGACCAAGTTTTCCGGGCAGATCCATGCGCTGATTCCCAAGTGCGTGCTGCTGGAGAATTTCTCGCACGCCGAGGTGCGGCTGCTCTCGCATTTCATGGACGTTTACATGTGCGGGCAGGGCGCCGAGATCATCCGCGAGGGCGAAGGCGGCGATTTCATGCTCATGATCATCGAGGGCCGCGTGGAAGTGATGAAGCGCGACCGCTGGAACACCCAGCAGGTGATCGCCGTGGTGGATGCCGGCAAGACCCTGGGCGAGATGTCGATGATCGACGGCGAGCCGCGCTTTGCGACCTGCATCGCCGACCAGCCGACCATGATCGCGGTGCTCAACCGGGAAAACCTTGCACGCATCATTGTCGAGCAGCCGATGCTCGGCGCGAAAATCCTCATGGAGTTCGTGCTCATGCTCTCGCAGCGGCTGCGTGCGACGAGCACCCGGCTGGTGTCCGTCCTCGACGAGCGCATGCAGGCCGGCACGGTGTATCCGCCGTCGTGAAACTGTAAGGAACCGGGCTGGGCCCGCGACCAAGTGAGGTCCGCGAATTTTTCACCCTAATTTTTCACCCGAATTTTCACCCACCAGGAAACCAGAGTGCACGCGACATTGCCGTTGATCCAGCAGTTCGGGTTTCCCGCGCTGCGCCGGGGCCGTCTGGAAACCCTGCAGGTCAACCTCGGCTACAAATGCAACCAGAGCTGCCTGCACTGCCACGTGAATGCCGGTC
>JANMXB010000163.1:0-3627 GCA_031380765.1 Pseudomonadota bacterium
GGCAGGGTCATGGCGCGCCCTCCCAAAGCAACGCCTTCATCTGTTCGGGGGAGTGGTTCTGGAGGCCAAGCGCCGCGAGCGTGCGCGGTCCCCGCTCGAGATCCTGTCCGAGGATGGCGCCCGCGACGGCGAGCAATCCCCCGGCAACCGGCGCTTTGCACGCAGCCCACTGCGCAACCGAATCGAGAAACGCCAGGCCGAGCACGACGTCTTCGGTCATGTACCGGTGGTGATGAAGATCGATGTGCTCGCGCCAGTCGCCCGACTCCACCAGCCGCTGGTGGGCATCGCCATACATCCAGCGGTCGGTGTGGTAGTGGTCCGCCAGCGGAAAATGCGGCGGGGCATAGCCAAGCGCGACACGTACCGCAACGCGCTCGGCGTCGAGCGCATCGGTGACCGCGCGCACCGCCGGTTGCGTGCCCTCGTGGTGGATATCCCAGCGCTCGAAATGCTGCAGCGGCGCCGCGTTGAGCAGGATCAGCGGCGGATGGATGATCGGCCCCGCGTTCATCAGCGCCGCCGACAGCGCGTCCTCGCACGGCTCGATGGCGGGATAGGCGTTTGCGATCACTTGATGCGCGTGCGCAGAGCGCTTGGCGGGATAGGCGCCGGTCGGCAGCCGCGTGGCGCGGATCGTGATTGCGACCTGGTCGGCGGCGCGCTTTCTCGCGAGATACGGCAGCGTGCCGGTTTCCGCGTAGGTGACCGTTGCGCGGCTGCCGGCCTCGCGCGCGATCCTGTCCATGACGTATGAGCCGAACGTCCCCGGCGGCAGAAAAACCACCTGATCGTCTTCCAGGTGCGGCGCGATGGCACGCGCTACATCGGCCTGAGCAGAAGCGGGAGAGGGAATCAGGATCATCTGCGCGCCGCGCACCGCGGCACCGATATCCGTAGTTGGCTTTGCGATCGCGACAGTGCGCGAACCGTCGGCATCGATCACCCGGATCGCGCCGCTTGTAAGGACAGGCGCGAACGCAGCGGCATCCCGCCGCCACAGCCGGACCTCGTGGCCTTTCTCGGAGAGATCAGCGGCCGCCGCATACGCGCCATGGCCGCCGCCCAGTACGGCTATCCGCACGCCAGCTCCTCCGCTGCTTGTGGAGCGACGCATGATATATGCTTGCGGCCCATGCCGGCTTTCGACGCAAACCAGCCAAACCAGCTTGCACGCGCGCAGCGCACAGTGCCGCAGATGCTCACGGTGCAAGCCGCGCGCCATGGCGAGCGTCCGCTCTTGACCATCGGCGAGATGACGTGGACGTTCAGGGACGCCGCAAGCGCGGCCGCGCGCCGCGCAGGCTCCCTGGCTGCCGCCGGAGTCGGACGCGGCGACCGCGTGGCGCTGCTGCTGGCCAACCGCATCGAGCTCATGGAGATGGTGCTCGCCTGCGGCTGGATGGGCGCAATCGCAGTGCCCATCAACACCGCCGCCATGGGACCGCAGATCGAGTATTTCCTGCGCGACAGCGGCGCGAAAGTGCTGGTCATCGAGAGCGACCTGCTGCCCAGGCTCGATCGGGTGAGCATGGATCGCATCGCAGTGGAGCGAGTCTGGGTCGCCGGTGGCCGTCCTTCCTCCTCCGGGCGAATCGCTCCGTTGCCGGCTCCCGGGGCGCCGGTGGAAGCGGCAACCGTGAAGCCGGGCGACACACTTGCGATCCTCTACACCTCGGGCACCACGGGACCGTCCAAGGGCGTGATGTGCCCGCACGCGCAGTATTACTGGTGGGGCGTCAATTCCATCGAACTGCTCGAGATCACCGCCGACGATGTCCTGTGCACGACGCTGCCGCTTTTCCACATCAACGCGCTGAGCAGCTTTGCGCAGGCGCTGCTCGCCGGCGCCCACATGGTGCTGCACGAGCGTTTTTCGGCCTCCGGTTTCTGGCCGGCGATGGTCGGGTCCAATGCCACGGTCCTCTACCTGCTCGGCGCCATGGTGCCGATCCTTCTCGCGCAGCCGCCGCGCACCGAGGAGCGCAGCCATCGGGTGCGGCTTGCGCTGGGTCCCGGGGTGCCGCCGAAAATGATCGCCTCTTTTGGCGAGCGCACGGGTGTGCGCATTCTCGAAGGCTATGCGTCGACCGAAACGAATTTCATCATCGGCTCCACGATAGCCCTGCAGAAACCCGGCAGCGTCGGCCGGATCCGCGCGGGCTACCAAGCGCGCGTCGTCGATGAGGAAGACTTCGAAGTGGCGCCCGGTGAGCCCGGCGAGTTGCTGCTGCGCGCCGACGAGCCGTTTGCCTTCGCGACGGGTTATTTCGGCATGCCGGAGAAGACGGTGGAGGCCTGGCGCAACCTGTGGTTCCACACCGGCGACCGCGTGGTCTGCGAAGCCGACGGTCATTTCCGCTTCCTCGACCGGCTCAAGGACGCCATCCGGCGCCGCGGCGAAAACATTTCGTCCTATGAAGTCGAGCAGGTCCTGTTGTCGCATCCGAGCGTCGAGGTGGCGGCCGTGTTCCCGGTGCGCTCGGAGCTGGCCGAAGACGAGGTCATGGCGGCGATCGTGCTGAAGGCGGGCTGTGCGCTCGAGCCGCTCGAGCTCATGACGTTCTGCGAGCCGCGCATGCCGTATTTCGCGATCCCGCGCTTCCTGGATTTCGTCCCGGAGCTGCCGCGCACCGAAAACGGCAAGGTGCAGAAGTTCAAGCTGAGGGAGCGCGGGGCGGGCGAGCGGACCTGGGACCGCGAGGCGGCCGGGTACCAGCTCAGGAGGCGCTGAGGTAACATGAACCATCACTCGGGAGGAAACATGAAATTCAAGATCTGCATGACCGCCGGGATCGCCGCCGCCATCGCGGCCGCATCTGCTTCGACCGCGGCGCTGGCCGACATCACGATCGGCGTTTCGATCGGCTTCACCGGACCGCAGGCTTCGCTGGGCGTGCATTACAAGAATGCATTCGACCTGCTGCCGCAAACAATCGCCGGCGAGCGGGTCAAGTACATCATCCTCGACAATGCGTCGGACGTGACCAACGCGGCGAAAAACGGACGCAAGCTCGTGACCGAAGACAAGGTCGATGTGCTCATGGGCTCCAACGGCGTACCGCAGACCCTCGCGCTCGCGCAGATCGCCAGCGAAAGCAAGACCCCCATGCTCGCGTTCTCGCCGGTCAACGTGCCCGCCGAAAACCAGTACTGGACTTTCGTCGTGCCCCAGCCCACCGAGCTCATGATGGATGCGGTGGCCAGGGACATCAAGAAGCACAACATCAAGACGATCGGCTATATCGGCTTTTCCGACGGCTGGGGCGACATCGTGCTCAAGGCCACCGAGTCGCATGCCGCTTCGGCCGGCTACCGGATTGTGGCCAACGAACGCTATGCGCGGAACGACACCAGCGTCGTCGGCCAGGTGCTCAAGCTCATGGCGGCCAATCCCGACGCCGTCATGGTGGGCGGGTCCGGCACCGGCGGCGCCCTGCCGCAGATCGCATTGCGCGAGCGCGGCTACAAGGGGCCGATCTACCACAATCACGGCACGGTCAACTCGGAATTCATCAAGATCGGCGGCAAGAGTGTCGAGGGCGCCATCGCGCCGACCGGCCCGATCGTGGTCGCGGACGAATTGCCCGCGGGCTATGCCACCAAGGCGGTCGGCGAGGATTTCAT
>JANMXB010000226.1:0-10490 GCA_031380765.1 Pseudomonadota bacterium
GAGGTCGGCCTCGACCGCGTCGAAGTGCTCGGCGTGCGCGGCAAGCCCGCGCCCGACAAGATCAAGGCCACCGTGTGCTTCGACGGCGGGTGGCTCGGCGAGGGCGAAATCTCCTATGCCGGGCCCAACTGCCTCGCGCGGGCGCGTGCGGCTGCCGATGTGCTGCTGCAGCGGCTCAAAATGCGCAAGCTGGACGTGCAGCCGCGCATCGACCTCATCGGCGTGACGAGCGTGCACGGCGGCGATACGGGCGCAGGCTGGCGCGCGTATAGGGGTGCAGACCCAAACGGACCGGAGCCCAACGACATCCGCGTGCGCCTCGCGGTTTCCGCGCGCACGCAGGACGACGCCGACCAGGCCTCGCGCGAGGTGCTGGCGCTGTACTGCTGCGGCCCGGCCGGCGGCGGCGGCGTGCGCTGGCGCACCACGCCGCGCATTCGCACGCAGTCCTGGCTGATGCCGCCGGGCGATCTCGCGCCGGGCGCAACCGTGCGCACCGCCGCGGAGATTGCGCGATGATCGCGGTGAAAATCGTCGAAGTCCCGCTGCACCGCGTGGCCCACGGCCGCGCCGGGGACAAGGGCAACCGCCTCAACGTGAGCGTAATGCCCTACGCGAGCGACGCCTACGCGGTGCTCGGGGAGCAGCTCACCGAGGCGCGCGTGCTCGAAGCGTTTGCGCATCGCGGCGCCACGCGCGTGAAGCGCTACGACCTGCCGCTGCTTCCCGCCTTCAATTTCGTCGTCGAGGACGTCCTCGAAGGGGGCGTCAACGGCAGCCTCAACCTCGACGGGCACGGCAAGAGCAATTCGTTCCTGCTGCTCGCGGTCATGGTGCGCGTGCCGGAACACTTCGTGGTCAGGCAGAGGAGATAAAAATGCAATCGACACTCTTTGCGGCCGCATTGGCGGTCCTTTTTGCCGTAGGCGCGCAAGCGCAGCCGCGCTATCCCGAAAAACCGGTGCGCATGGTGGTGCCCGCGCCGCCGGGCAGCGCGCCCGACATCCTGGCGCGGCTGGTGGGGCAGAAGCTGTCCGAGTCGTGGGGCCAGCCGGTGGTCATCGACAACGTGGTCGGCGCCTCCGGCAACATCGGCACCGATCGCGTGGCCAAGGCGCCGGGCGACGGCTACACGCTGCTGTTCAACACGATAGGGCCCATCGCGGTCAACGTGACGCTGTTCGGCGACAGGCTGCCCTACGATCCGTTGAAGGACCTCGCGCCGATAAGCCTGGTCACGAAAATGCCGAACCTGCTCACCGTGAACCCGAAGGTGCCGGTCGGCAACTTGAGGGAGCTCATCGCGATGGCGCGCAAGGAGCCCGGCCGGTTGCGCTACGGCACCGCCGGCCCCGGCACCACGCAGCATCTTTCCGGCGAGCTGCTGAACACGCTGGAGAAGATCAACATCGTGGCGATTCCCTACAAGTCGAGCGCGCAGATGACCACCGACGGCATCGGCGGGCAGATCGAAGTGTTGTGGCACAACGCACAGGTGCTGATTCCGCATGTGAAGGCGGGCACGCTGCGCCCGATCGCGATCACCAGCGCAAAACGCTCGCCCGCGCTTCCGGACATCCCGACCATGAGCGAGGCAGGCGTGCCCGGCTTCGAGATCACGGCCTGGTTCGGGGTCATGGCGCCCGCCACCACGCCCCAGCCGCTGATCCAGAAGATCTCGGCCGATGTTCAGCGTGTCGTCGCGATGCCCGAGATCCGCGACCGCATCCTTGCGGACGCGAGCGAACCGGTGGGCAACCGGCCGGAGGAGTACGCGGCGTTCATCGCCTCCGAGGTTGCCAAGTGGCGCGTGGTGATCAAGCAGGCGAACATGAAGCCCGACTAGCGATCAGCGGAACCGGCTGACAGTGCTTCGGGGGCTGGTGCGCACCGGCGCGCCCACCGGCGGGCGGTCGTCGATGCCCACCCGCGGCGTCGTGCTGATGCCCACCGGCGGTGCCGGGTTGATCCCGACAGGGGTCGCAGGCGTATTCGAGACGAAGAAGGGCGCGGAAGGCGCGAAGGCGCGCGCGCCGATCGCGTAGTGCGGACCGTAGTAACCGGTGTAGCCGTACATCGGGTCGCCACCCGGCACGCCCGAGCGAATGGTTTCGCAGTCAATGCGCCGGTCTGCGATGCAGCGTTCGTACGCGGCGGCAGTGCGGGCCGCAAGGTCATTGCCTGGAGGGGACGGGGTGCGATGCGCAGCGCGCTCCGCTTCGAGCTGGCGGCCCAGGCTGTTGGCTCTCGCCTCGCGCCGGCCTTCAGCCGACAGCGCGTGGGTGAGTTCTGGGTCCGGCGTATAGACCGAGAGCCGCTCGGCGACAGTGACGACTTTTTTTCTCGAGGTCTCGGGCGGTGGGCTGTTCGAATACGAAACCGTGCCGTTTTCGTCCACCCACTTGTACATCTGCGCGCCCGCGGGCAATGCGGCGACGAGCGCTGCGCAAGCGAGCGCGGTCCGGAGTGCGGCGGTGGGCGAAGTCCCCATGTGCCCTAGCGTACACCCGGGGCGAAACCAAATATGTAACCGCCTGTAAGATGCTCTACCGGCCGCACTGGGCGAACCCCGCAAAAGAGCCGGAGACGGAGGCGGTACTCGCAACGACCACCCAAAGGGAGATCACCATGGAACAGAGCAATCCACGCCGCGACTTTCTCAAAGCCGCTGCCGGCACCGGCCTGGCCGCGCTCGCGGGCAATGCAGCGGCGCAGCACCTCGGGCATTCCGTCGAGTTCAAGCCCAACACGCGCTATCCCGATCCGTCGGTGCAGATCCTCGATCCGTCTTTCGGCAAGCACCGCATCTACAGTAGCTCGGTCGAGCAGCTCGCGAGCGGCATGCGCTGGGCCGAGGGGCCGGTGTATTTCCCCGCCGGACGCTACCTTCTCATGAGCGACATCCCCAACAACCGGATCATGAAATACGACGAGACCAACGGGGCCTTCAGCGTGTTTCGCGACAACGCCAACTTTGCCAACGGCAACGCCCGCGACCGCCAGGGGCGCCTGGTCACCTGCGAGCACTCGGTCACGCGGCGCATTACGCGCACCGAGCACAACGGCAAGATCACGGTGCTCGCCGACAACTACGAGGGCAAGCGCCTCAACGCGCCGAACGACATCGTGGTGAAATCGGACGACAGCATCTGGTTCACCGATCCCCTGTTCGGCATCAACGGCGAATGGGAAGGCTCGCGCGCCAAGCCCGAGCAGGCCACGACCAATGTGTACCGCATCGGCGCAGACGGGAAGGTCCGCGCAATGATCACCGACATCCTCAACCCGAACGGCCTCGCGTTCTCGCCGGACGAAAAGAAGCTCTATGTCGTCGAGTGGAGGGGCACGCCGAGCCGCAGCATCTGGGGCTACGATGTGGCCGCCGATGGGAGCCTCTCGGGCAAGACCAAGGTGGTCGACGCCAACGGGCCGGGCGCACTGGACGGTTTCAGGGTCGATACCGAGGGCAATCTCTGGTGCGGGTGGGGCAGCAACGGCTCGCCCGGCGCGGTTTCCGCGGACCTCGACGGCGTGATGGTTTTCAATCCCGCCGGCAAGGCCATCGGCCACATCCGCCTGCCCGAGCGCTGCGCGAACCTGACTTTCGGCGGACCCAAGAACAACCGGCTCTACATGACAAGCTGCCATTCGCTGTATGCGCTTTACGTCGAAGCCCACGGGGCGACTTGAACATGAAAAATATCCTCACGTTGTCCGCAGCTCTCCTCGCATTCGGCGCGCAGGGCGCATTTGCCCAGAAGGGCGCACCCGATGAAGTCGAGGGAATGTCGAAGGCGCGGCTCGCGCGCATCGCCCCCGCCCTGAAAGAACAGATCGACAGGAACGTGTTTCCGGGCGCGGTGACCATGGTTGCCCGCCACGGCAAGATCGTGCACTACGAGGCGCACGGCTACATGGACGCGGCCAAGTCCAGGCCCATGCCGAAGGACGCGCTGTTCCGCCTCGCGTCGATGACCAAGCCGATCGTCACCACCGCGGCGATGATGCTGGTCGAGCAGGGGAAGATGAACCTGCACGAGCCGATCACCAAGTGGCTGCCGGAACTGAAAGACCTCAAGGTCGAGACCGCCTCCGGCGACGTGCCGCTCACGCGGCCGATCTGGGTGCAGGACCTCATGCGCCACTCGGCCGGGTTCGTGTACTCGGGCGCGGCGAAGTCGGCGCGCATCAAGAAGTTCTACGAGGAGGGCAACATCGAGGCGCGCGAGACCGACATCACCGGCGACGAGATGCTCAGGAACCTCGGGCAGATCCCGCTGGCCAACCAGCCCGGCGCGATGTGGGAATACGCGATCACGGTCGACGTGCTGGGGTTGCTGGTCGAGCGCGTGGCGGGCAAGCCGCTCGACGCGGTCCTGCGTGAGATGCTGTTCGAGCCCCTGGGCATGAAAGACACCACGTGGTGGGTGGAGCCCTCAAAGGTGCCGCGCATCGCGGAGGCGCTCGACGCCGATCCGCTCAAGGCGACCATGCTCAAGTCCTATCGCATCTATTCCAATCCCGCCGGCAAGAGCTACTTCAAGGGCGGATCCGGCCTGGTTGGGACGGCTTCCGATTACCTGAAGTACGCGCAGATGATGGTCAACGGCGGCACCTACGAGGGCAAGCGGTACCTGTCGAAGAAGACCGTCGAGCTCATGCTCGCGAACCACATCGTCGGCATGGCCGGCACGACCATCGCCACCACCGGGCCGGGCTACGGCTTCGGCCTGGGATTCGCCACGCGTCTGGACGAGGGCATGGGGTGGACGCCGGGCTCCAAGGGCGACGCGATGTGGGCCGGCGCATGGGGGACAAGCTTCTGGATCGACCCCAGGGAGCAGCTGGTAGGGGTGTTCATGTCGCAGGCGCCGTCCACCCGAACCGCCTCGCGCATGCTCTACAAGGGCCTGGTGTACGGCGCCGTAGTCAAGTAATGCGGTCAAGTGATGCGGTGAAGTGAATCTCAGACATTCACTTTCTAATGGACTAGTGCCAGAGCCGATCTCCGGACATTTTTGTACCGGTATCGGTACATAATGGGCTACGCCGCGCGCTTCGGGCACCACTTGCCGAGCAATTGCGCCTTGCGCTCGGCGGTCGCTTTCCACACCGGATCGGCCGCGGACTTGAGGTACCACTCGCGCGCGGTATCGAGGTCGGCCGGCTGGGCCACGCATTCGCTCATCAGGCCCAGGTAATACTGGACATCGGCCGCGCCGGCGTTCGCCCTGGGCTCCAGCGCGGGCAGCACGCGCGTCATCGCCGCGGCGTCTTTCTGCTCGACGATCGCATTGAGCATCGCCGACAGGCCGCGGCCCGCCGACAGGCGCACGCGTTTTGAGGCGTCGTCGGCGCCATCGGACTTGTCGATGACTTTCAGGTAGGCCTCGACCGCGGCGCCGCGGTCCTGCGCCAGCGTGCGCCCGTAGCCGGTGGCAAACGCAAGGTCGAGCATGGCCGGCCGGTCGCCGTGCTCGGCGAGCAGCCGCTGGTCGTCCATCCAGGCGGCGGCCTCCCCGGGCTGCGCGCCCTGGCCCTTGGTCCACCACGCCGATTTGGCGACGATCTGCTTGACGCTGTCATAGCGCGTCTCGAATGCGGCAATGTGCCGCGCGGCGGCGACGTTGCGTTCCTTCGCCAGCTCCGCGAGCTTCGCGAACGCGCGCGACTTTTCCGCGTACACCACGGACGAGGTCAGCGCGTTGCCGTATTCGGCGGCGAGCCGGTCCGGTTCGGAGAGCGCTGCAGGCTTTGGCGCCGGCGCCGCGACCGGTGTATCCGCCCTGGCCGCGGGCCTGGGCAGCCGGACCTGATACACGAATGCGCCGGCCATGGCGAGCGCGCCAACGATGCCCGCCAGCACGCCGAGCCGGGCGCGTGTCTTCCCGCCGACGGCAAGCGCGGCCGGCGTCACGGGCCGCGCGACCGGCGTAGGCAGCGGCAGCGCAACCGGCGTGAGGGGCGTCTGCCGCCCCGCGATGCGGCCATGGGCCATCTCTTCGGCCGTCCACTCGCCATCGACGATGAATTCGAGCGAAGCCGACGGCGTGGCGGCCCGCAGGATCAATTGATCGAGCTCGATGATCAGATTGTCGTGCGGCAGGCCGGCGGCAACCGGCGCGGCATCGAATTCCTTGAGCCGGCGCACGAAGGCGTGGATCTCCTCGACCACGCCTTGCGCGCCGCCGCGCGCGGCAACCAGCCCCGAAGCGGCGATCTTTTCCGCCATGTGGCCCAGGCTGAAAAGGTCGACGCGATAGTCGAGCTGCTGGACCGCGTTGGGCGAGCCGCTCTTCCTGTCCGCATGCAGCGCGGCGATCAGGAGCTCGGACTGGTAGGGCAGCCGCTCGTCGGGGTCGATGACCAGCACCTGGGTCAGCGGGATCGAATGCGCCACCGAAAAAGCGAAGTCGATGAGCTTGAGCTGGTCGAACCCGGGATGGACTTTCTGCCCGTCGGCCGCCGGGTTCGTCGGTCCGTGATGCGGCGCGTACGGGATGCAGATGTTGTCCTCCTTGATGTCGCAATGGACGATGCGGTGCTCGTGCAGTTCCTTTAGCGCCACCAGGCACGCGCGCACCAGGCGCAGGAACACGTCCGCGCGCTGGAAAGGGTGCGAAAGCGTGGCCGTGTCCGCATAGCGCGCTTTTACGCGCAGCCAGTTCGCGATCGTCACGCCCGCGTCGCAGGTGAGCACCTGCTTGGCGGCGTCGTTCTCCGAAATCAGGTGGCGCGCCTGCACCACGTGCGTGAACTGGCTCTGTTTCTTGAGGAACTCGCGCAGGAAATAGTTCTCCCGCTCGGCCCAGTAGCGGTAGTCGTACTTGTGGCCCCTGCGGTCCTCGAATTCCTTGAACACCTTCGAAAACAGCACCGGGTGGGTGTCCAGGCGCTCGACCTTGACGTGCGCGCAGTCGACGATGACGCGGTGGCCGGAATCGAACACCTGGCTGCGGGGCGGCTGCGCCACGGGGCCGAGCTTGGGCTCGATCCAGCGCTCGGCCGCGGCCGCGCCGACGGGAACGCCGTGCTTTCTCTTGAGGGTCAGGATGGACATGGCTAGTCGACCCTCGCGATGCGGAAACCCACGCGGTTGTCGTGATACCCAGAGGGCACCGACGAGCGCGCCGACGAGCCCATCGCATGCGCGGGACCCTGCCAGGCGCCGCCGCGCACCACGCGCACGTCGCCCTGCGCGCAGTCATACGAGCAGTTCTCGACCCATTCCCACACGTTGCCGTTCATGTCATGGAGGCCGAAAGGGTTGGCCGCAAAGCTGCCTACCGGCGCGGGGCGCCGGCCGTCCCAGCGCGTGCCGCAGTCGTTGCAGTTGGCCAGGCCCGCGCGCGCCTCGTTGCCCCACCAGTAGCGCGCATCGGTTCCCGCGCGGGCCGCGTACTCCCATTCGGCTTCGGTCAGCAGGCGATAGGTCTTGCCGGTTTTGTGCGAGAGCCACGCCACGTACTGGCGCGTATCCGCCCAGCTGATGTCGATCACCGGCTGCCTGCCGCGGCCCCAGCCCGAATCGCGCGGCCGGCGGCGGCATTCGCCCGCGGCGACGCAGGCGTCCCATTCGGCGAAGGTCACTTCGAAGCGTCCCACCGCGAGCGTATAGTCGATCGTGGTGACGTAGCGCCGCCCGCTTGCGGACTCGCCCAGCTGGGATTCGCCCTGCGGCAGCCACACCAGCTCCGGGCAGTCGGCACAGTCGCGGAACACCGAGCCGAAGCGCGGCGGCGGGCCGCGCTGCGCGCGCGGGTCGCGCGTCATGATCAGCTTGGAGGCAATGGAGGCGATCATCTCGCGCGCCGAGGCCTGCCGCGCGGCGTCGCGCGCGGCGGTTTCGCGTGCCGCCGCTTCACGCAAGGTCGCTTCGCGGTGCGCGGCTTCGCGTGCCGCAGCCTCCCGGATCGCCGCCAGGCGTGCTTCTTCCTCGCGCGCGGCCTCGCGTGCCGCGAGTTCACGCGCGGCTTCATGCTGCGCGCGCTCCTGCTCGAGTGCTTGCCTTTCCGCGGCGACTTTCGCCGCCGTTGCCCTTGCCGCCGCGGCACGCGTGGCCGCAAACCGCGCCGCTTGCGCCCTGCGCGCGGCCTCGCGCGCCGCTGCTTCCTGGCGCGCCTTGGCCGCCACCGCTTCGCGTGCTTCGCGCGCCGCGGCTTCCTGGCGCGCCTGCTCGGACAATTGGCGCGCCTGCTCTGCGCGCGCAGCAGCTTTGGCGCGCTGGCGCTCGCGCCGCGCCTCTGCGGCGATGCGCGCCGCACCCGCGTCGGCTTGCGCGGGCTTTTTTGCCGTACCTGCCGACCCGGCCGGCCCCGCGGGCGGCGCTTCCGGTGTCTCGGTCGGGTCGATCACCGACTGGGTCTCCGCGAAAGCGATCTGCGCCCCGGCGAGGAGACTCAACACGAGGACCGCGATCAGCGCGCCCGCATAGAGCCAGCGCGCCATGAACCACGGGCGGCGCAGGACGAGCAAGGCACTGGCGTCGTCCTGGCTGCCGTTCTTCTTCGCTGCGCGCACGAGCTCGCCGCAGATGTATTCGAGGGACTGCCGCTCGTTGACGCCGCTCGCGACGATCGCCGCGATCTGGGCGTCGGGAACGTATTTGTGCATGCCATCCGAGCAGAGCAGCAGCAATTCGCCTGCGCGGATCTGCGCCTTAAGCACCGGCGGCGTGCCGACCGCGCCCGCGCCGACCATGCGCGCGGGATCCTCGGGCTTGCCGTTGGGCGGCGGCTCCTGCGCGAGGCTCGCGTAAGTCTGGTCCACCGTCAGGCGCTGGATGGCATATCGCCTGCCATGCGGCCTGAGCTGGTAGGCGCGGCAGTCGCCCACGTTGAGCACATAAGCCAGGCCGGGCGAGGGGAACCACGCCGCGGCGAGGGTCGCCGCGCCGGCCTGGTCCGTGCGCCGCGCTATGGCCTCGCGTACTTCGCCGTCGGCGCGCGCGAGCCAGGCGACAAGCCTGGCCGAGTCGGACCAGATTGCCCTGGGCGCCTGGGCGCAATGGCGCAGCAGAACACTGCTCGCGATTTCGCCGTGCGCACCGCCCCCTACGCCGTCGGCCACGCCGCAGAAGTCGGGGCGCTCGGCCGAGGGGACATGGCTGCAGCAGTCTTCGTTGCGCGCGTGCGAGCTGCCGGTCACGGAGGCGTAGGCCGCGCGCAGGCCCCCTCGCCACGCGCCGCGCCAGCCGCCCTCCAGGCGCAGGTCGGGCAGCGGCGGGGCCATCGTGTCGGGCCGGTAAACGGGGGTTTCGGTGTTCATGCCTGTCTCTCCGAAAATTGCCGTGGGAGTTGCAGCTCAGGCTGCAACGCGGGTTGCAACGACAGTCGCACCGCGGGCGCGCTGGCCCATTTTTCGCCAAGGACGATCTCCTGCCCGAAGCGCCACACGAATCTTTCCGGCAGCGTCTCGTTGGCAGCCGAGGTGCCATTGCGCGCCACTGCGCGGTTGAGCGTCAGGGCGCCGGAAGCGTCGATCGCCTCGATGACCAGGTGCTCGCGTGACACGCCCTGGTTGGCGTCGGGCACCACATAGTGCTGCGCCGAGCCGCGCCCGATGGTGAAGGGCAGTTCCAGCACGTCGCGGCGCGGGCTGCCGGTTGCGTCCGCGATGACGAGCACCGCGAGGGGGAGCTTGCGCGCGCCGGCCGCGCTGGTGGCAGCGCCGGGCGCCACTGGCGTCGCGCGCGAGGGCGCCACCGGCGTAGGCGTCACCCCCTTTGCAGCAGGTTTGCGCAGGAACTGGGCGCGCACGGCGGGATAGCGGTCGTGCTCCGCGTCGCCCTTGTCGCGCCCGAAGCCGAGCACCGCGCCGTTGGCCAGCGCCACCCGCGCGCCGTGCCTGATGCGCTCGCCGTCCACCCACGTGCCGTTGGTCGAATGATCGACCAGCCAGAGCCGCTGGCCTTCCCAGTGCAGCGTGCAGTGGCGCGCCGAGGCGTAGTAGCCGGAGATTTCGACATCCGCATGCGCCGACGACCCGAGCACCGCGGGGTACGCGGCGATTTCGATCGCGCGCGTGCCGCCCCAGCTGCCGGGATCGGGTTCCTTGGCGTCCTGGATCGACAGGCGCAGGCTCGGCCCGGCAACGCGTGGATCCGCTGACGGCGCGTCTTCGCTCGCATCAGCAGGTCCGGGAGGCATGAGGCGGGGCGGGAGCCCATCCTTCCGAGATTCCCATCTACCGTGCAGGATCACGCGGTAGGGCGGGATCACGGACTGGTTGAGCGCCTCCTCGAATGGATCGGTTTCCGCCAACGCTTCGACGGCGAACTCGCGGTCGAGACCCAGGAACTGCCCGACGCTCACGTGCTGTCCCACCGCGCCGCCGAGCAGCTTCTTTACCCAGTGCACGCGCGACTCGGGTGAAAACTCGTGCAGGAACTGGCCGAGCTCCGCCTCGCCCCGGCTGTCGGCGGCGATCTCGATGTAGTGGAGCAGGAAGATTTCGTTGTCGCCGATCTCGAGGTGCGACACCAGGTCGTC